>NZ_JBCOME010000005.1:0-102232 GCF_040924365.1 Ruminococcus sp. 1001136sp1_2201st1_G3_2201SCRN_220225
CCTTATTTCCATTCTTAGCAGCGCCAGTGCTGCCTCCATATGTACTTCCTGCTTTCACACTTCCCTTATTATAAAAATTCCCTGTGCCTGCACCAGCCAGTGACTTAGAACTTCCAGTTCCCGTTTTCTGATCATATTTATTTCCGGCTCCTGCCACGCCTGTTCCGGTCCCGGTCTTATATGCAGCACTTCCAGCCTTCTTATCTCCCAGCGGGATTTCCTCCTGGCGCATGATTGCCCGCGCCCGGCTGGTAGCATGACGGTAATGGTCACTTCTGTTCTCATTCAGATGATACAAAGTCTCATCATTTCTATAAGGCATTCCACACAGCTTACATCTGCCATTTACAACAGGCCCATCGCAGACCTGGCACCTCTTTTTCTCCATAGACATCCTCCCGGTTCTCTGGTTATTCTGTTTCACCACAACCTGTAATTCCTGTTTTTGCTCCAACAGGGAAAAATCATCACATTCTTTGTCTTTTATTGTATCTTTTTTGCATATTTCTTGCAAGGTCTAAATTGCCAAGCGGGAAAATACCTGTTATAATAAACCGAGATTGTTCCTGTTTACGTTTTAGTAACCACAGAACATTATCGTGAACAGAAAACAGAGATTAACACAATCAACAAGGAGGATTCCCATGGAACAATTAAAAATTCCTATGGGCTATCATGCAGACCTTAATCTTCATGATACTCAGGTAGCAATTAAAACTGTGAAAGATTTTTTCCAGCAGACACTTGCACAGAAGCTGAACCTTCTGCGTGTCTCCGCACCTATATTTGTAGATCCAAGTTCCGGCCTCAATGATAACCTGAACGGCGTGGAGCGTCCGGTAAGCTTTGACATCAAAGGCATGGACTGCAACGCTGAAATCGTACATTCTCTTGCAAAATGGAAGCGTTATGCACTGAAGAAATATGGTTTCTCTGTAGGTGAGGGCTTATACACCGATATGGTTGCCATCCGCCGTGATGAGGATGTTGACAACATCCATTCCATCTATGTAGACCAGTGGGACTGGGAGAAGATCATCACCAAAGAAGAGAGAAATGTAGAAACTCTCATTAACACTGTCCGTACTATCTACAGCGTACTCCGCAAGACAGAGAAATACATGGCAGTACAGTATGACTACATAGAAGAAATTCTTCCAAGAGAGATTGCATTTGTCTCCACAGAAGAGCTTGTAGACATGTATCCGGATCTTACCCCTAAGGAAAGAGAATACAAGATTGTCAAAGAAAAAGGCGCTGTTTTCCTTATGCAGGTAGGTAAGAAACTGACAAATGGCGAGCGCCACGACGGACGTGCTCCAGACTATGATGACTGGGAATTAAACGGCGATATTCTGGTATACTATCCTGTACTGGACATTGCCCTTGAACTTTCTTCCATGGGTATCCGTGTAGACGAGACAGCACTTGACAAACAGCTTACAGAAGCCGGCTGTGACGACCGCAGAGAGCTCCCGTTCCAGAAGGCCATTCTGAATAAAGAACTTCCATACACCATCGGCGGCGGTATCGGTCAGTCCCGTATCTGTATGTTCTTCCTGCGCAAGGCTCATATTGGAGAAGTACATGTTTCCCTGTGGCCTAAGGAAATGCAGGAAGAAGCTGCTAAAGGCGGTATTCCACTTCTGTAAAATAGAATCGAGGGATCAAATTGAATATACTTTTTTTCTTAACACCGAAAAGTGATATTGCCTACATTTTCGAGAATGAAACTTTGAGGCAGACTCTTGAGAAAATGGAACACCGGAAATTTTCCTGTATTCCTATTCTGAATCCAGATGGAAAATACGTAGGTACTATTTCTGAGGGTGATCTTCTCTGGGGAATGAAAAATCTGAACATCACGGATATGAAAACAGCCGAGGAAGTACCAGTTATGGCTATCTCCAGAAGAGCCACCTACAAACCGGTACATGTTGACTGCGACATGGAGGATCTCCTGGACCGCGCAATCAACCAGAACTTTGTGCCGGTTATAGATGATCAGGATCACTTTATCGGAATTGTCACAAGGAAAGAAATCATCAAATATTGTTATAAAGAAATGAAGAAAAACACATAGGATTTTAATTCACCGCATTTTTCACACAAAAAAAGACAACCTCTGTCCCATTTAAACCAATGGAAAAGGTTGTCTTTTTTCTTTTTACAGAACCTTAGACAAAAATTCCTTCAATCGCGGATTCTGCGGATTTTCAAAAAATTCCTTCGGCGCATTCTGTTCCTGAATTTTGCCGTCATCAATAAATAAAACTCTTGTTGCAACCTCTCTTGCAAATCCCATCTCGTGAGTAACTACAACCATAGTCATGCCGCTCTTTGCAAGCTCTTTCATCAGCTCCAGAACCTCTCCAACCATCTCCGGATCCAGTGCAGAAGTAGGCTCGTCAAAAAGCATAACATCCGGATTCATGGCAAGGGATCTTGCAATGGCAATACGCTGCTTCTGACCACCGGAAAGCATATCCGGATAAGCATTTGCCTTATCTGGAAGTCCCACACGAGCAAGAAGCTCGTCCGCACGTCTGGAAGCCTCTTCCTTTGTCATCAGTTTCAGGGCAACCGGTGCCATCATAATATTCTGCTTTACCGTCTTGTGTGGAAACAGATTAAACTGCTGGAAAACCATTCCGATCTTCTGACGATGTCGATTTATGTCAACCTTGGGATCTGTGATATCTGTTCCTTCAAACAGGATTTTACCTCCTGTAGGCTCCTCCAGAAGGTTGAGAGAACGAAGGAAAGTAGATTTACCAGAGCCAGATGGTCCGATAATGGCAACAACCTCGCCCTGACAGATATCTGTGGAAATTCCATCCAGAACCTGATTGGATCCAAACGCTTTTTTCAAATCCTGTACCTGGATCAAAACTTTACTCTTATCAACGCTCACTGGTTCTCAGTCTCCTCTCCAGTTTATTCATAAAGAAAGTCAGTACCATGACCACGATCAGATAAATTGCTGCTGCTGCCAGAAGAGGCATAAAAGCATTGTAGGTACGGCTCTGGATCAGCATTGCACCCTTGGTCAGGTCCATCATTCCGATGTAACCGATAATAGAAGTTTCCTTGATCAGCACGATAAACTCATTTACCAGTGCAGGAAGCACATTCTTAAACGCCTGTGGAATGATAATAAGACGCATGGTCTGGGTAAAATTAAGTCCCAGGCTACGTCCTGCCTCTGTCTGTCCCTGATCAATTGACATGATTCCGGAACGGACGATCTCCGCAACGTAGGCACCTGAGTTGATACCAAATGCCAGACTTCCTACCAGAATCTCATTGACGCTTACAGAACCAAAAACTACAAAGTTCATGATCAGAAGCTGGATCACAGTAGGTGTTCCACGGATCACAGTCAGATAAACTCTGCAGATGGAGTTGGCAATTTTAAAATTCCCGGATTTATCGTGGGAAGAACGGATAATTGCCACCAGAAAACCGATACAGATACCGATCAACAGGGCGAAAACAGTGATGATCATGGTATTTTTCAAACCATCCAGCAGCCAGGTGTATCTGTCATCTTTTATAAAATTGATATAAAAATCGTGTCCAAATTTTTCAAACATATTATTTCCCTTTTTATTTGCTTATCTAATGGTGCAGTGCCTGCTTCTCTTTCGGCACCATTCCATATAGGAAAAGCTGCCAGAACTGTATGCTGGCTGTTTTCATTCTTTCAGTCAGTAACATTAGTATGAGTCACCTTGATCTGCCTGTATCCAAAGCTTATACATTCCAAGCTTTTCCCAAACAGCATTCATCTAGGTGACTCACACTTCTCTGACAGCTTATGCTGTATTATTTCTATCAGTCAGCTTTTACAATGATAACCTGGCTTGCATTTGCATAGGTGTCTGTGAAATCAACACTCTCCAGACGATCCTCTGTAACGGTCATTCCGGCAGCACCGAAATCAGCTTTTCCAGACTGTACTGCGGCAAGGATTGCATCAAACTCCATATCGTCGATCTCAAGCTCATATCCAAGCTTATCACAGATTGCCTGTGCAATATCAGCGTCGATACCAACAACCTCATCACCTTCACGATACTCATATGGCTCGAACTCAGCGTTTGTTGCCATTACAAGAGTTCCGTTGGAACGGTCTACATCTTCCGGAGACTCATATGGTGTCTCGCCAATGTTATCACCGATGTAGTTGTTCATAATATCATCAACAGTTCCGTCCTCTTTCAGTTCTTTTAATGCGCCGTTAATCTTGTCAAGAAGCTCATCATTGCCTTTCTTCAGGCAGATTGCATACTCTTCTTCAACGAATGGCTCGTCCAGGATCTTTAGTCCGTCTGCATTCTCAACAAATTTCTGAGCTGGCTGTGAGTCGATGATCACACAGTCAATCTGACCGGCCATAAGTGCCTGGATTGCTTCGCTTCCTTTGCTGTAACGCTTAACAGTTGCTCCGTCAGCCTCATATTCACTAGCTTCAATATCACCGGTTGTACCAAGCTGTACACCGATTGTTGCATTCTTAAGATCATCCTTTGACTCAACAGTTGCAGCAGATACGCCAGCAGTCATGGAAACTGCCATTACTGTGCCAAGTGCAAGAGCTACTAATTTTTTCATATTCTTTTCCTCCTCTTAATCTCATATACAGAACCAGTTCCTTATATCTTCATCCACATAGTAAGCTGTTGCTGTTTATTTCTTCCACAACAACCGACTTCACAAGATGGGGACATAATTATTCATGCTTTCTGCATATTCATTCATCTATCTTTTCCCCATTTTATCAGCTTTTGGGAAAAATGCAAGAGTTTCCATAAATTTCCCCAACTTCTTTGTCATTATTTGGAAAAATTCACTTTTTGATAACAGATCTGTGTTATGATATGATTTGTGTGGAGTAATTAAATAATTGAATGACCAAGGCGTTAACCGCCTAAACAGGAGGTATTTGTTATGAAATTTACAAAAATGCATGGTATCGGCAACGATTATGTATATGTGAACTGTTTTAAAGAAACTGTGAAAGATCCATCAGCAGTTGCCAAATTTGTGAGTGACAGACATTTTGGAATTGGCTCAGACGGACTGATTCTGATTAAGCCGTCTGACATTGCAGACTGTGAGATGGATATGTACAACCTGGATGGTTCCCAGGGTGCTATGTGCGGCAATGGCATCCGCTGTGTAGCCAAGTATGCTTACGATTACGGCATTGTAAACAAGACCAGTATCAGCGTAGCGACCAAAAGCGGCGTGAAATATCTGGATCTTTCTATCCGTGACGGAAAAGTCAGTATGGTAAAGGTCAATATGGGTGCCCCTATTCTTCAGGCTTCTCTGATTCCAGTTGTATCTGAATCTGAGCAGGTCGTAAATGCCCCTATTGAAGTAGACGGACAGATTTATCACTTTACAGCTGTTTCCATGGGAAATCCTCACGCCATCGTATACATGGATGACGTAAACGGACTGAAAATCGAAAAGATCGGTCCATCTTTTGAAAACCATATAAATTTCCCGGACCGCGTCAATACCGAATTCGTAAAAGTCATCGACCGACACACTGTCCAGATGAGAGTCTGGGAGCGCGGTTCCGGTGAGACTCTGGCTTGTGGAACAGGTGCCTGTGCAGTTGCAGTTGCTTCTATTTTGAACGGGCTGGTTGACCGTGATCAGCCGGTTACCGTGAAGCTTCTTGGTGGCGATCTTAATATTTTCTGGGACGAAAATGACGATCAGGTTTATATGACTGGTCCGGCGACTACTGTATTTGATGGGGAAATTGATCTGGGATTTCTTGGAGAATGACTCAATAAAAAGGCCCTTGCGGACCGTAGGCATTTTGTAATGCTTACACTGCAAAGGCCATTATTCTTTCTACAATAAATACAGCACCACAGGCAAGAAGCGCCACAGTCAGCAGACTCTTCTCTTTGTACGCTGCAATCAGCGCCACTACAAATCCCACTACAGCAGAAATCACACTTGCCGTCGCCGACAAAATCGCCGGAAACGTCATAGCTGCAAGACAGGCATAGGGCACATAAAACAGAAATGATTTTATAAAAGGATTGGTAATCTCCTTCTTCGCCAGTGCCAATGGCAGCATACGGATCAAATATGTAACGCCAGCCATAACCAGGATATAAATATAAACATTAGGCTTCATGAGCTTCCTCCTTGGCATTTTCTTCATCAACCGGGCAAAGCCATGCTGCCAGTCCGGCTACCAGAATTGTAGTAATAATAATCACAAATCCGGATGAGACTTTCGATAATACAGGAACCCAGGCAAATAATGCGCTCACTGCCATTGCTCCAAGAACAACCAGAAGCACTGCTTTGTTTTTCTTGGATGGCGGAATAATGACAGCCAAAAACATTCCATAAATGGCAACTCCAAGTGCACTCATAATAAAATTAGGAAGAATACTTCCTGAAATAGCTCCAAGCAGGGTTCCAATGGTCCATCCCGGGATTGCTACACTCATTACACCATAATTATAAAACGCACTGACTTTCCCCGGTTTACTGGCACTGACTCCGAATATCTCATCTGTTACGCCAAATGCAACTCCGTAACGATGCCCCCAAGTTTCATCACGTCTTAGCTTCTGTGAAAGGGAAAACGACATCAGACAGTATCTCAGATTGATAATCAGCTGAGTAAGTGCCATTTCCCATAAGGAACCTCCTGCTATGATAATATCAAGACCTGCAAATTGTCCCGCTGACGTAAGATTCGTCAAAGAAATCAAGACCGCCTGCCAGATAGACAGTCCGCCCTGCACCGCCATCATACCAAACGTAAAGGAAACAGCCAGATACCCCAGGGCAATGGGGATTCCATCTGTAATTCCTTGTTTAAAGCTCTCTTTTTTCATGAGAGATTTCCTCCGGTTTCTTCTGTAGTCACGCAAAGAGCCTGGGAAACAGTTTTGGCCTCCCAGGCTCTCTCATTGTAGCACTTTACACTGATAAATTCAACTATTATCCCTTGTATTCTCACTTTCTCTCTACAATCTTGTAATAAACCTTCGCTGTCAGCCCATAAATCACGCCATAAACCAAAGCAAACACCAATAATGTCACCACCGTGCATCTGGCAAACAAACCGCTGTTTGTCATGCTAAACAGCGCCAGCAGTCTCTTTACCATAGGAAATGCCATAGCAATATGCAGTGCTGCCATTCCAAGAGGAAGGAAAAATACCATAAGGATCTGTCTGTGAATGGAAGATTTCACCTCTTTATGAGTCATGCCCACCTTCTGCATGATCTCGAACCGTTCCTTATCCTCATAGCCCTCTGAAACCTGCTTGTAGTAAATGATCATGGCCGCCCCCATCAGGAACAGCAGTCCAAGGAAAATTCCAAGGAACAAAATTCCACCGAACATACTGTAAAAACTGTTATACAGATCCTGTTTTATAGTATTGTAGTTCATTCCCACTTCTATAGTTCCAGCTGCTTTTTCGGAATCCAGAAGCTCCGTTGCAAGATCGCTTACTTTGGTGGCAGATGCATATTTTTCTTCTTCACTTCCAGACAGATACACATCCGTTTCCAGTTCCATCAGAGACATTGCACTTTGATAAACTTTCTCCTGCTGCAAAAACAAAGCAAAAAAGTCTTCGTCATTTACAACCAGCTTCAAAGAATCCATAGAAGAAAAATTATCTCCCACATACTGGTAATTTTTCAGCCATTCTTTCACCTGGTAAACCTTGTTATGAATCTCCAGAGTCTCACCGTCTGTTTTTCCATTGTGGTAAGCAAGAACTTCACCTGGCGCAAGGGAAATCTCTTCTCCCGTAACCCTGGCATACTCTTCCTGTGGAACCACGGTAAGGGTTTCCAATGAGGCTGGCATTGCCATAAGGGAACTCCCATCAACATTTGCAAATTTCCAACTCCCATCTTCGCTTCCCACAAGCGTAGATGAAAAAGCAATTTCGGTGTTAATTTTCTCATAAGAAACCTGGTTTTCAATTTTTCCCAGTAATTTCTCTCTCATTTTTTCCAGATCTTCATAAGAATTTCCCCGGTACAGCACATTCACATCCGCCGGACAGCGTTTGTTCATAATATCATCCAGTCCGGAATTCAGGCACACCGTAGAAGAGATCATCAGAAGTACGCCTGTGCTCAGAATGCAGATACTTGCAAGTCCAACTGCATTTTGTTTCATGCGGTACAGCATACCGGAAACAGCAGTAAAATTCTTGGTTTTATAATAAAATTTCTTATTCCAGCGCAGAACTTTGAGCACCACAATGCTTCCTGCTGTAAAAAGAAGATACGTTCCTGCCATTACCAGAACCACTGCCACAAAGAACAGCGCCAGCGCCGAAAGAGGTGACTCTGTGGTAATGGCAATATAATATCCGATAAACAGACAGATAAAACCAGCAACCGCCATCAGCCATTTTGCTTTTGGTTCCTTTTCCCCTGCATTTTGTGCCTGAAGAAGCTGAATCGGGTTTGTTTTGTAAACCTTCCTGATATTTACCAGAAGGATCAAAACAAAAATAG
The DNA here is from genome assembly GCF_040924365.1 of Ruminococcus sp. 1001136sp1_2201st1_G3_2201SCRN_220225. NCBI lineage: Bacteria > Bacillati > Bacillota > Clostridia > Eubacteriales > Oscillospiraceae > Ruminococcus > Ruminococcus sp. 1001136sp1_2201st1_G3_2201SCRN_220225. The sequence goes on from NZ_JBCOME010000005.1 coordinate 8,535, forward strand.
CTCCAAACACTTCCAGGCATATTCTGATTGCCGGAACGCTGACTTCGAACCCAAAGGACGCCGGAACCTTGATCAGTTTCAAGAGCAGCAGAAGCGCCAGCTTGCTTCCCAGAATTCCCACAAGGATTCCGCCAACAAAACTGATCAAGGCACTAAACAGATTCTCCAGCATCATAACCCTGCTGATATGCTTCTTTTCCAAACCGAGAATGTTGTAAAGTCCCAGTTCCTTTTGTCTTCTTTTCATGAGGAAACTGTTGCTGTACAACAGGAAAATAAAGGAGAAAATAACAATAACGCCAACTCCCATAGTCGTGATCATCAACACGTCACCACTGTGACGGATCGTTTTCATTCCTGCATTATGATTGATAAAAAGCATCATATACAGCATTGCCACATTGAACAGACACGCCAGAATATAGGGCACATAAATCTGTTTGTTTTTCCGGATGTTTACAACTGCCAGCCTGGCAAAAAATCCCTTACGCATGATACTCACCGCCCGTCATCAAAATGGTTAAGGTATCGGAAATCATCTGATACATCTCCTCTTTTGTTTTCTCGCCGCGATAGATCTGGTGGAAAACTTCACCATCTTTTATGAACAGAACCCTGGATGCCCGGCTAGCTGCCTGGGCGCTGTGAGTAACCATGAGAATGGTCTGTCCCTGTCTGTTTATCTCTCCGAAAACGTCCAGAAGAGCATTTGCAGCCTTGGAATCGAGAGCCCCTGTGGGTTCATCCGCAAGGACCAGGCGCGGCTGTGTAATCAGAGCCCTGGCAACTGCACATCTTTGTTTCTGTCCTCCAGAGACCTCATAAGGATATTTTTCCAGCAGCTCATAAATATGAAGAGCCTGTGCAATAGGGCGGATTTTCTGCCCCATTTCCCGGTAATCTTCACCAGCCAGCACCAGCGGCAGATAAATATTATCCCTCAGGCTGAAGGTATCAAGAAGATTAAAATCCTGGAACACAAAGCCCAGATTTTTTCTTCGAAATGTAGAAATCTCCTTATCAGAAAGGTGTCCCAGGCTTTTTCCATCCAGAAGTACGTCTCCGGAAGTAGGTTTATCCAGTGTTGCAAGAATATTCAGAAGTGTAGTTTTTCCGGAACCGCTTTCTCCCATAATTGCAACAAATTCACCTTTTTCCACAGAAAAATTCACATTGTTCAATGCCTGCACCTTATTTCCGCCAAAACGAGTGGTATATATTTTTTTCAGATTTGTAACTTCAAGTAATGACATTTTTTACTCCTCTCCTTTATCAATGAGCTTTTTCATACGCTTCCTTGCAAAAAACAGTATACTTAAAAAAGTCACTTGCTGCCATCGAATCAGATTACAAAATGCAGGCAGAATCTTACAATGTTGTAAGGTTGTCACATAAAGTTTGCAAGAAAAAAATTTCATCTGGCAAAACTCTTTATGATATAGAAGATTTGGTCAGTATTTTTTGCAATATAAAAAGGCCGCTGACATATACGACCTTTTTTATATTATAATCCCCTATTGGGCATATATCTTCTCTGGCGTCATTCCGGCAGCCAATGTAAGATAATACACCGCGTCCGCCGCCACACACACTACGTTTTCCTCATGCATGAACTCCGTGATTTCCGAATCAAAAAGCATATTTGCCTGTGCTTCAAATTCCTCATCCTTATCCCAGAACAAAACTGCAATATTCAAAAAGGGAAATACCGGAAGCACATACCCCACATCTCCCTGAGGAAGCAAAGTTCCCCCAAGAGCCTCACAGGCTTTTCTTAATTCTTCTGTTTTCCCGGAGAAAAGCTCCTGCAGCCTGGAAATAATCGTCCTTCTGTAAGCAGCCTCAAAAGGATACACTCTCTTCACCTGACGGAAAGCCACCAGATTGCCCGATGCCACAGGATGAGCTGCTGAATAGTAAAACGTATTATAAATATTCATCACCGTATCAAATCCAGGGTTTTTCCCATCTTCTGTAATGAATCCAGTTTTTCGATCAATTCGAAATCTTTTTGAAAAGTAGATGATATAAAGAAACTCCTCATCAGCTTCCAGCTGAAATTTGCGAATCAGTTCCTCCTGATCCATTCCCAGGAATTTCAACCTCCAGTTCTCGATTACCTGGTCATAATTAGACTGCCTGTTTTCTAACATAACACATTCTCCCCTTATTCGCTATTTACCTTTAGCTATGCCATATAACTTGAAAGCTTCCTGTTTCAAGTATTTTTACCAGCTGCTCCACTTCATCGGAGTTCCAGTTTTGCGCAGTCTGTGCTTCCCCTGTGAATTTCACGCAGGTTCCGCAGGAAGAGCTTAAATTCCTTGGCACCGGCATGATTGTAGCCGGATATCCCTCTTTCTCACATTTTTTCTTGAAAGACATAGCTCCAAAATGGGAAAAAAATGTGGCTATGTAATCTCCCATTATTTCTCAAGAGTGAGGACAAAGTCTTCCCCATCCTCTTTTACAGACACCTTATATCCCTGATGCAGGGCGAAACGGGATACGTTTTCTTTGGCTGTTACGTTATCTACCATTACCGTATATGCCTTCTCACCGGATGCCAGCGCATTCTTAGTACGGATCACAGGTTCCGGGCAGGAAAGCCCTCTTGCATCTATTGTTTTCATACACTTAATCTCCTTAGATTTTTCATTATTTCAACTAAACGGAATTGTCTGTTTACACAGATATACTATAAATGAGCGTCCTTAATCAACTTCACGCTTCATTCTTACGCATGGAATTTACTGTCGCAATCACGATCAGAACCACAAAACCGATCACAACAGCGATCTTGCCATTTGCAGTCGGGCCTTCTCCAGAAGATGCCAGTCCGAAATTATGTGCTACAGCTGCACCAGCCATCAGACCAAATACTGTGATGGCGGAGTCTGTGTTTCCTTCACCAGCCAGAACCAGCTGACGAAGCGGGCAGCCTCCAAGAAGGACACAGCCAAATCCTGCAAGCGCCATTCCAAGTGCATTCCAAAGACCATCTGTATGTGCGACAGGTTGTCCTGCAAATCCTGGATTAAAATATCCCAGGATCATGTTTCCGATCAACGCACTTACCAGAATTGCAATAAATCCAAGAAGCAGCTTCCACTCTCCAAACAGTACCACGTCACGGATTCCTCCAACCATACACAGGCGGGTTCTCTGTGCAAGTGCACCTACCAGAAGCCCTGCGATCAGGGAGATTGCAATTGCAGCATGCTTTGCTCCAGGACCACCGTCAGCTTCTGTGAAGTGGATGAATGCAGGTGCTGCAATGAGAAGCAGAAGAATTCCGATTTCCACTACTGGGAAAATGCCGCCTTCAACCGGCTGCATTTTATAGGAACGTTTCAGAGTATAGCCTTTTTTCAGGAAAAATACTCCGGCAAGGATTCCAGCAATAAATCCGATCAAACCAAAGATGGCGTTGAAATCGCCGCCAGCCAGACGAAGGATCATGCGGAATGGGCAGCCAAGGAACATCAGGCAGCCGATCATAACGAACATTCCGATCACAAAACGGGTAACAGGTGCGGAGCCGCCTCTTGGCTTAAATTCTTTGGTTGCAAGAGCAAGAATGCAGGAGCCAAGTACCAGTCCTACAATTTCCGGGCGGATGTACTGAACCGCAGCTACACTGTGGAATCCCAGTGCTCCTGAAGTATCACGCAGGAAGCAGGCAATGCAGAAGCCCATATTTGCAGGGTTTCCGAAATATACCAGAGCCACTGCAATGATTCCGATGATGACACCGGCTCCGATGATTATGGGTGTTTCTTTCTTTGACAATGTTTCTTTCATACTCTTTCCTCCTTAGATAACTGTCAAATCTTTCCTCTATTTTAGCATTTTTTGTCAGAAAACTCTAATTGATTATGTGGGATTATTTTAAGTATTTATAGATATTGTCGATAAATCGTGGTATTATAGATATATTAAATAACCATTTTCCAAGCGAAAGGATATAATCATGAACCGAATTTACCTCGACCAGGCCAGCACCTCTTTTCCAAAGGCTCCAGGTGTGGCACAAGCTATGATGGATTACCTGACTATGAACGGAGTTAACGTGAACCGCGGCTGCTACTCCAGTGCTTACTCAGCAGAAGAAGTTATTTATGAGACACGCCAGCTGCTGGCAGAACTTTTCCACTTTTCCAAATGCAAAAATGTAATTTTTACACCGAATGTCACCACCAGTCTCAATTTTATTTTAAAAGGATTCTTAAAACCAGGAGACCATATTCTGGTATCCGCCATGGAGCACAATGCAGTTATGAGACCTGTAGTACAGCTGGCTTCCTCAGGGATTTCCTTTGACCGGATTCCTTGCAGAACGGACGGCTCTATGATTCTGGAAAAAGTAGAAGAACTGATCCGCCCTGAGACGAAAGCTATTGTCACTTTACATGCTTCCAATGTATGCGGAACCAGGATGCCCCTTGATGCCCTTGGGGAAATCTGTCAGAGGCACCAGCTTTATTTTGTTGTGGATTCTGCACAGACGGCTGGGATCGTACCAATTAATATGGACAAAATGCATATTGACGCGTTAGCTTTTACCGGACATAAAGGACTTCGGGGACCACAAGGGACAGGTGGTTTCCTGGTTTCCCAGGAATTGGCAGAACAAATGGAACCACTGATTTCCGGCGGTACCGGAAGTGTATCTCATACGGAAGAAATTCCGGATTTTATGCCGGATCGCTTTGAATCCGGGACACCTAATCTGCCTGGAATTTATGGACTGCATGAAGCACTTTTGTACTTGAAAACGCATTCTTTGCAGGCGATAAATGAAAAAGAATTGTCTCTCACTGGTTATTTTCTGGAACAGCTGCAGGCACTGGACGATACTGGCAGACATATCCGTATTATTGGAAAAAAAGATCTCACTGACCGAAATGCAGTTGTTTCGATCCAGACACCAGAAATCGACATGTCACAGGTGGCGTGGCAGCTGGACAATGAGTATGGTGTTATGACCAGAGTCGGACTCCACTGCGCTCCAAACGCCCACAAGACGCTTGGTACTTATCCTGCCGGAACTATCCGGTTCTCCTTTGGACCGGAAAATACAAAGAATGAGCTGGATTTTGCCATCCAGGGATTAAAGAAAATTTTAGACTTATAAATTCAGCATTAGTAACACTTAATTAGTCTTTGAGAAAGGAACCAGTATTTTTATCCTATGGAATTTAAACAATTAGAGGCCTTCGTAGCCGTAGTCGAAAATAAAAGCTTCTCCGAAGCCGCCCGCCAGCTGAACCTGACCCAGCCCACCATCAGTGCCCACATCAATTCTCTGGAACAGGAATTGAACTCGCGGCTGCTGATCCGCACCACCAAGAAGCTGAACATCACCCAGCGCGGTCTTCTGCTCTATGACTGCGCCTCCAATATGCTGAACATGCGCAGCAACATTATAGAAGAGTTCACCGGACAAAATAAAAAGATCATTGACCTGGCTGTTTCCACCATTCCTTCCTCCTACCTTCTGCCAGGTATTCTCAGTGCCTTCACCTGCCAGATTCCAGACGTATATTTTCACTCCTGGCAATCCGACAGTCTCGGCGCTGTGGCAAGAGTTCTAGATGGCAGCGTGGATCTGGCTCTGGTGGGAAATACCTTTGACGAACCAGACTGCTGTTTTATCCCTTTTTGCAAAGATAAACTTGTAATTGCCACCCCGGTCAACCAGCATTACCTGCAATATCAGCAAAAAATGGATTCCGGTACCCTTGATTTCTCTGATTTTCTAAGAGAACCCTTTATTATGCGCGAAACTGGTTCTGGAACCAAAAAGGAAATTGACCGCTATCTGGAAAAACGAAATATCCCGGCTTCTTCCCTGCACATTGTAGCCCGCATGAACGATCTGGAGGCCATCCGCAAGTCTGTAGCCGGCGGCCTTGGAATCTCCATCCTCTCTGCCTGCTCTGCCAAAGATCTGGCCGACACCCACCAGATTCTCATGTTTCCCCTGAATCACGAATCCGCCATGCGAACCTTCTACATTGTGTACAGTAAGAACCGGATTCTGAAGCCACATGTGAAGCAGTTTTTAAAATTCGTAACAAATTTTTATTAGAGCGTGTTTAAAAAAGGCTTTCTGCACGATGTGCGTCACAATTTATGGGAGATTTTTCAAACACACTCTAATAACCGCTTTTAGAAATACCAGACAAAAGGAAGCTGCCCACCAATTTCCCAGTGAACAGCTTCCCATTTCATTCACACATATTCAAAATTCAATTTCAGCAACTGCCGCCAGCTTATTTCTCCTCAGCAGTCTCTTCAGCCTCTGTCTCAGTCTCCGGAACTACGTTGTGAACTGGTGTTACAGTTGCGATAACTGCTTCCAGATCAGTTGTAATGTGGATATTTTTATTCTTAGCGATCTCAAGGTCTTTCACACGGAGCGTATCACCAATCTTCATACCAGCGACATCAACCTTGATCTTGTCAACCAGATCTGCCGGAAGTGCTTTGTATGCAACCTCTTTCAACTCATCCTGCAGAACACCGGACATAACCTTCTCTTCATTTTCCAGAATGATCTCAGCAGTGGAATGAACCATCTCATTGCTTACCAGTGCCTGGAAATCAACTTCCTCTACTGTATGTGCAAGTGGATTATAATCAACTTCCTTGATCAGCGCATCATAGGTTTTACCATCCAGTTCCAGCATTACCTGGCTTCCTTTATTGTTGTTCTTCAACAGAACTTCAATTTCTTTCTTAGTAAACTTAAGGGGAATGGAACCTTCAATTTCTCTGCCGAACAGGTTACCTGTTACAAATCCTTCTCTTCTTAATTTCTTTGCTTTGACATCCATGCTTCTTTTTTCAGCTTTTAAAGTATTCATTTATCTTTTCCTCCAAAATTCTGAAACGCTTAGCAGCCTTCAACAAAGAGGTTTTGTTAAGTACTTCTTTTTTCTTTTTACGTCCCTTATTATAGTCACTTGTTTCAATTATGATTAACCAAACATAACTTTTTTTAAGGGATTTTTTTGTTAAAATCTGCTCTTGTTTTTCTTGGAAAATGGAAGTATAAAATAAATGAATCACTCAAAATTTTCAGGCAGTTGTCTTCTCTGCCGTAAAAGGCAGTTTTCGCTCTGCAACCTGCTTCAATAATGCCTCACTATGAGATACCACGATCAACCCGATTTCCCGCCTTTTTACTTCATCCAGCAGGAAATTCCAGATCTGGCTCTGCGTGATGAGATCCAGCATGGTACTGATCTCGTCTGCAATCAGAAACCTTGTCTCTTTTCCCAGTGCTCTTGCAATACAGAAACGCTGCAATTCCCCACCGGATAATTCCTGAGGATACCGGTTCATCCAATCTTCTTCTATCCCCAGCTCCTCTATGATCCGATTTTCAACCTGCCCTCCATCAGACAAAATATTTTCCATTTTCAGTCTGGGATTCACAGCCCTTTCCGGATGCTGCCAGATCATCTGCACCGGACAATACCCTTTCTTCGGCAAAGGCTTTCCATCCAGCAAAATCTGTCCTTTGCAAGGTTCCAGATAGCCAGCCAGAATTTTACACAATGTGGTTTTTCCATAGCCACTTGGTCCTGGCACCCACACTCTTTCGTTGTTTTCCACTTTAAAATTTATATTTGAAAAAAGTTCTGCACCTTTTCTCTCATAAGAAAATGAAATATCTCGTGCTTCCAGAATCATTTTATATCTCCTGTTATAACCCTTCAGTATGTACCATGCATTAAAGTCATCCCATATCAGACTTTACTATGAAAGTCCCGGATTACGAATGCTGCCTCCAGCTGTGGGAGTGCCACAGGCACACAACAGCTGATTTTCCTATATAGTGATGTCGCCGACAGGTGGTATTTCCGTTTTACATACAATACCGGATACACCTGACACTTCCGCATCCAGCCTCCACCATAGGTATTTCCCCCTTGCATTCTTCCCGATACCAGCTGCACCTTGGTCCAAAAGGACATCCCTGCGGCATGTCTTTCACATAAGGCTGGGTTCCGTCAAGAGGGGTAAAGCCATTCTGCGGAAGTGCCCGCCACAATGCTTTCGTATAAGGATGGCGCAAGGTCTCTTCTGAACGAAAATCCGAAACCGGGGCCTCTTCCACTGTTTTTCCTGCATAAAAAACAACGATCCTGTCAGCAACTTCCAGTGCCAGCTCAATATCATGAGTAATCAGAAGAACTCCATTTCCTTCATCTGCAAATTTTCTGAAATCCTCCATAGACTTTTTCGCAAGTGTCAGGTCCATGCCAGGCGTAGGTTCATCCGCAATAATAAGCTTTGGATTTTCCATTAATGCAGTAGACAGCAAAATTCTTCTGGTCATTCCTCCAGAACACTCGAAAGGATATTTCGTTTCCGTTTCCTCAGGCAGACCATACCTGCGGAACAATTCCGATTGCTTTTCTGCCCCTTTTCTCCCTCTTTTTCCCCGGACCTGTTTCCCCACTTTCATAAGCGGATCCAGATATAAGGTGCTCTGAGGTACGAAAGCAATTTCCTTTCCACGAAGTTCACTGATCTTCTTTTCGTCCATCAATTCACCCTGGAACTTCATAGTTCCGGATACATTTGCATTATAAGGCAGAATTCCCAAAATCGCATGTGCCAGAAGACTTTTTCCGGAACCGCTGGAACCGACTACAGCCACCAGTTCCCCTTCCCTCACTGCAACAGATAGGCCTGAAATCACGGGAAGCCAGCTCTGTCTGCTGGTTTTTCCTTTATATTGGAGAAAGGAAACGGAAAGCTCTTCTATTTCCAGTATTTTTTTCTTATTTGTACAACTCATATTTTTTCATACGCTGCTGTCTCTTACCGGACAGCCCCTCCTGCTATTCTCTATTTGTGCACACTTCCCGGATCCAGAAGCTGACGAAGAGCTGTACCTCCTTTTTCAAACAGCACAACCGTAAGAACCAGCATCATTCCAGGAAATACAGCCAGCCACCATTTGCCCATGATCAGATAGCGCATACTTTCTGATAAAATAACTCCAATCGCCGGCTGCTCTGTGGAAAGCCCAAAGCCCAGAAATGTAATACTGGACTCATGAAGAATTGCATGCGGGAAAAGCAATACCAATCCAACAATAAACTGGGGCAGAACATGGGGAACTATGTGTTTTTTCGCAATCTCCCATTTGCCCAGCCCAAGCTTTCCTGCAATCTGAATATATTCACTTTCCCGAAGCTGCATAACCTCTCCTCGAATCAGCCTTGCCAGAGATGTCCAGTGCGTCAGCGCCACACCTGCAATCACTCCCTTCAGCCCTTTTCCCATAGCATAGGAAATCAGGATCAACAGCAGAATATGCGGAATTCCCATAACAGTGTCAATTGCAAAAGAGATGGCAGAGTCCACCTTTTTCCCAAGAGTTGCTGCACAAATTCCAAGAATCAGTGCCATAACTGCGCTTACACCTGCTGCCAGCACGCCAATAAGAATACTCATAGATAAACCGGTAAGAGTACGGTAAAACATATTTCTGCCCAGCCAGTCCGTACCAAAAGGATATTTCAGACAGGGAGCAATATTTTTTCTGGAAAAATCAGTCACCATAGCGGCATCATGAAGAACCACTCCAAGTATGGCTGTCACCGCCAGAAAAGCTACAGAAAAAATCAGCAAAATCCTTGCTTTCTGCCGCTGATTCAGCCTTTTCCTCTGCTTTTCCACGGCTCCCGGGCTGCCCTTTGAACAACTGTTTTTCATTACACCTTCGTTCATAGCCCCAGCCCTCCCTTCCGGATTCTGGGATCAACAACTCCATACAGTACATTTGCCAGGAAATTTCCCAGAAAAACAATGGCTGCTGTTATTAATGTAATCCCCATAAGAAGAGGCACATCACTGCCAGTTCCCGCCGCTACAGCCGCCTGCCCCAGTCCCGGATAGGAAAATACCTGCTCCACAAGAACGGAACCTCCTATGATCTCACTGACAGATGCAAACTGCAGGGTCATGGCCGGAAGCAGCACATTACGAATGCCATGGTGAAAAATGATGCTTCCGGTTTTCTCTCCCCGCGCCTTTGCAAAAAGGATGTAATCGCTTTCCATTATATCAATCATTTTTTCCCTGGTATGTAATGTGATATTCGAAATTCCGGTTATGCTTAAAGTGACTGCCGGAAGAATGGCATGACGCACTCTGTCCAAAAAGGAAACACCGCTGGCTTCTACTCCAATAGGAACACTAAGTCCAATGGGAAGGATTTTCATCCAGACTCCAAAAATGATCAGTAGCAAAAGTGCCAGCCAGAAAGAAGGAGTGCTGGCAATCACCAGTGAATAGCCTTTTATGATCTTATCCGGCAGCCTGCCCTGAAACACCCCTGCAAGTACTCCCAGAAGGAAGCCCACAAGTCCGGAAACCACCCACGCCAGTCCCATAAGAAAAAGAGAATTTCCCAGCTTCACTGCAATGACCTTTGTCACCGGCTGCCGGTATAACAGAGACATTCCTCCATCTCCCTTTATAAATGCATTCAGCCAGTTCAGATATCTCTGCACTGGCGGTTCATCCACGCCCCAGTAGGAGCACAGCTTTTCTTTTTGTTTTTCACTCATACTGCCCAGGGCAGCCTGCCCCACATTGGCCTGTAACGGGTCAATGGGGGAAGCTGATACAAGGGCAAAGGTAAGAATGCTTACTGCAAAAAGCAGTAATATGATTCGTAGCAGGTTCTTTCCTGCGTAAATACCTATACGTTTCATCTTAATTTATCCGTTTCGTTTTTTCCTACTCTTCATACCTGATACATGTACAAAAAGCATTCCTTATTGCTTTCTTTATTCCCACTCCCACTGGTCAACATTGTTTACAATAGACCAGCCATGGCCATGAGGATGTAATTTCTGATCTGCCACTTTCAGACCGTCACATACAAAATAAAGATGATCAATATTGCACAGCCAGATCCACGGAATATCCCCTTCCTGTGTAATTCCTGTGGTTCCGTCCCACTGGGCTTTTTTCCAGAGATCGTAGGATTCTTCCAGGTTGCTGCTTGCAAGTGCTTCGTCCATGTATTTGTCAACTGTCTCATTTGCATATGGAGAATATTCCGCACTTCCGGTATCTTTGATGGTGTGATAAATATTGTAAAGCTCCATAGGGCTATGTGCTCCCCATCCCCATATAAGCGGTTCTGACTGTGCCTGCTCGTAGGCGGTATCCCAGCCAACACCAGAAGTAGTTACATCAATTCCAAGCTCACGCAGCTGATTCGCAGAGTCTTCTGCAAGTGCCTGGCGCACAGAATCTCCATTTGAAAACATAATGGTAAGCTCTGCTTTTTCCCCATCTTTTTCTCTTATTCCGTCATCGCCTTCTATCCAGCCTGCTTCTTCCATCAGAGCCTTCGCTGCATCAAGGTCATACTCTGTAACAGCCTCCTCGTTGTACCATGGCATTTTGTCGCAAACACTATAGGCTACTGTTCCATAACCATTGAGTACATTTTTGATCATCTCTTCCCGGTCAATAGCAAGATTAATTGCACGTCGTACCTTCACATCGGAAGTCAGACTGTTTCCATATGTGATACCGTCTTTTTCTTCTGGTTCTGTACAAGGAAGATTAAAGCCACGGTTATCCACAGTTGCCACACTCAGGAGTTCATACCCGTCAATTTCCTGGTCACTGTAAGAGGCTGCTGTGTGAGCTACATCTACCTGTCCGGACATTGCCGCTGCCATGGCTGCATCTTCTTCCATAAACAGCACCGTCAGTTTTTTGATCTTTGGTTCTTCTCCGTAGTAATCCGGGTTTGCTTCAAAAATAACCTGCTGTCCTTTGTCCCACTGCTTCATAATATAACGTCCGGAACCAATTGGATTCTGTCCATAATTTTCATCATAGGCATGCTCTGGTACGATTCCTACAATTGCCATGGTGTATGGCCAAATGGAATATGGCTCATTCATATGAAACTCTACCGTCGTATCGTCCACTGCAACCGCTTCCTTCAACATGGTAAAATCGTTTACAGAGCTTTCATCACGACAGGTATTAAAGGTAAAAGCAACATCAGAGGCGGTCAATGGCTCTCCATCTGTAAACTTCACATCATCACGGATTTTTACAGTCCAGGTAAGACCATCGTCACTGCAGGAATACTCTGTGGCAAGGTCATTTTCAATTCCAAGGTCCTTGGTGGTACGAACCAGGGTACTCTGGATCAATGGCTCATGAACATGCTCTCCGGCTCCCCATCCGTAAGCCGGATCAAAACCGGATTCCGGTTCTGATGTGGTTGGCATTGTAACTACCACAGACTGATCCTCCGCACTCGCATAAACATTCCCGGCTGGTACAGCCAGCAGCATGGCCGCTGTACATAATAAACTGATTACTTTCTTGATTTTCATAGCAGTTCTCCCTCTTGTTTTTATTATCAGCAGAAATATTATTTTCTGAAGATTTCTGATTCTTTTTTCTCCCATCCCTCATTTCTTCTCAGCGCGTGTCTGAAAAAGGCTTTCTGCAAGATGTACATCACAATTTGTGGAGATTTTTCCCGGATTCGGGTGAAATATACCGCAAAGTGGGGCGTGCAGACTGCGGAATTTTTTTCAAATACGCTCCAGATAAGAAAGGCAGTTATAAGCTTTTGTCCTATAACTGTCTTTCTATAGAAGGTCTGTATTTACATGTAATAATGAGTGGAGGTGTTACATGTAACTATGTATAAAAATTCGCATTTCAGGCGTTTTCTGCCTTGCTGCTGAAACCTATTGTACCAGAATCAACAGGTATCACAAGCTCCCCAGGGGGATATTTACCTATTCCCATTTTGCATATTTTTCTGCTTTTATGGAATATCTTACAAGGAAATTTCAAGAAAAAAAAATCCTGCTTGCAGGATTCTCCGACTGCGGCGGGTTGCCTCGAACGGCAACTCCCCTTTCATCGCAGTGCAATCCTGCCCGGCAGGGCTTTCTTCTGTGCTTATTTTACTCAAATACTGCATCCACCAGCTTCTTTGTATACGCCTCTTTCGGCTCATTGATAATAGCATCCGGCTTCCCGCTCTCCACCACTTTTCCGTCATACAGAACCAGCACCTTATCGCAGAAGCTCTGTACAAGTGCAAGATTATGGCAGATAAATATAAAGGATAAGCCATGTGTATCCTTCAGCTCTTCCAGAAGCTCCATGATCTGCTTCTGAATGGTCACATCCAGTGAGCTGGTAGCTTCATCGCAGATCAGCACCTTCGGTTCCACTGCCAGTGCCCTTGCAATTGCAGCTCTCTGGCACTGTCCTCCACTGACCTCATGTGGATATCTTTTAGCCAGTTCTTCTTCAAGTCCGCACTGTTCCAGCAGTTCTTTCACCCTTATTGCGATATCGGCCTTCTTCATGCCGCGATTTCGAAGGCTCTCTCCGATTCCGTCTCCCAAAGTTCTTCTCGGGTCAAAGGAACCTGCCGGATTCTGAAAAACCATCTGGATATTTCCATATACGTCCCTCAACTGGCTCTGTTTCAATTTCGTAATGTCTTTTCCCTGGAATTTCAAAGTACCATCTGTAATATCCGTCAGCCTTGTGATCATCTTCGCCAGTGTACTTTTTCCGGAGCCGGATTCGCCAACGATTCCAAGTGTTTCTCCTGCCTGCAAAGAAAAGCTTACGTCATCCACAGCTTTAAAAGGCTCTTTTCCCCTCTGCGCAAATACCTTCGTTAAGTGTTCAGCTTCCAAAAGTGTGTTCATGATCTTTCCTTTCTCTTAAGCCTTGGAACTGCTGCCAGCAGCTTCTTCGTATATGGATCCTGTGGATGGTTCAACACCTTTTTTGCCTCTCCATATTCCACCATTTTTCCATTCTTCAGAACCAGAACGGTATCCGCCATTGCCCGAACTACACCAATATCGTGGGTTACAATTATAATTGCTGTTCCAAACAATTCCCTGAGCTTTAACATTTCTCTTACTACCTGACGCTGAACCGATACATCCAGTGCACTTGTAGGTTCGTCTGCCAAAAGAATCGGTGGATTCATCAGCATGGAAATGGCAATCCCTGCTCTCTGGTTCATTCCGCCGGATAATTCAAAGGGATAGCTGTCCCACACGCGCTGACTGTCTTTAAAATTCAGCTTTTCAAACAATTCCATGGCACGATCCTTTGCTTCATTTCTGCTCACTTTCTTATGGGCGCGCATACTCTCATAAATCTGGTCACCAATCGTACGGATGGGGCAAAGCGAGGCTCCTGCATCCTGAAAAATCATGCCGATTCCTGATCCCCGGATTTTTCTTTTTTCCTTCTCTGAAATATCCAGAATATTCTGTCCCATATAACAGATGTCGCCTCTGGTTACCAGGCCTCCTGAACCAAGAAGTCCCATAGCAGCTTTGATCAGTGTACTTTTACCACTTCCGGATTCTCCTACAAGCCCCAGGATTTCGCCCGGTGTGAGTGAGAAGCTTACATCATGGACTACCGCTTCCCCGTCAAAGGATATCTCCACCGAATCATAGGTCAGTATTTTATTCTCCATTGTCGTGCAAACTCCTCCTTGATATCCAAAAAATATTTCTGCCAGCTGCCTGTATTATCCATACATGGCAGCTGGCTCTCATTTAGACCATAGGCAGGTCAAACTCACAAAGCGTATTTTTCCTTAGTTAATATCCAGATCTGCTGTCAGCTCATAGTAATCACAAGGATGGGCCACAAGACCGGTTACATTTGACTGCATGATCATGCTCATTTTAAGATGAGAACAGAACACATAAGCGTTGTCGTCCAGAACGGTCTGCTGCATCTGAATTCCCAGTTCGGAACGTTTTTCTACATCAAATTCTTTTCCCATCTCTTTTGCAAGCTCTTCCAGCTTATCACTGTGATAATGTCCATTATTGGAAACAGAGTTATCCAGAGCACAGGTTGTGAAGAAATACTCCGGATCTCCTGTTGGGGCTGTTACCATGGCACTTGCGTATACGTCCCACTGCGCAGGATCTTTGCGGATGGTATTGCTGTCAGATGTGCAGTTAACCTGAACATCCATACCAATCTCTTTCAGAGTTGCCTGGGCTGATTCTGCCAGCAGCGGAAGCTCCTGACGGCTTGGATAGGTAAGCCAGCGGATTACAAGCTTCTCGCCATCCTTTTCACGGATTCCGTCACCATCGGAATCAATCCAGCCTGCATCCTCCAGAACCTTTTTGGCTCCATCCGGATCATAGCTCTCTGTAGTCAGATTCTGTCCGCCAAATGAAAAAGTATCCGGGAATGCACCAACTGCCGGATATCCGTATCCATTCAGAAGTACGGATACGAAGCTCTCTTTGTCAATTCCCATGGCAATTGCCTTGCGGACTGCCGGATCAGAAGTTACCGTACTTTCAAAATTCATCCATGCATAGAATGCGCGGCTTGTTGCAGCACTGGAGAACGTAAAATCATCATTCTCAAATAAAGGATAGCTTGCATATGCCATACCATAGGCAGCATTGATTTCACCTGCCTGAAGTGCAAATGCCAGTGTATCTCCATCGGAAATGGTTCGAACCGTGATTTCATCCACATTTACATCCCCATTCCAGTAGTTTTCATTTTTTACAAGTGTAAGATGATCGTCCGTTACCAGATCTGTAGCCACATAAGGACCCGTGCCGATTACAATTCCATTGTCTGTAATTCCGGCCTGTACATCAATGATACAGCCATAGGGATCACTTAAATAGTTAATCAATGCCGGTTTCGGCTCTGTGGTCTTAATGGTAACCACATTTCCATCTGCCTCAATACTGTCAATGCAAAGGTCCCCCGCTGCTCTTTCATGATTTTCAACCAGAGACTCCAGGCTTTCCTTTACCGCCTGTCCATCACAGACACGCCCATTGGAAAATACAACACCATCGTTCAAAGTAATTTTCCAGGTCAGCTCATCTACATTTTCATATTCTTTGGCAATCCATGGTTCAATTTCCATGGTATCAGAATAGCGGAACAGGGTTTCGCCGACACCATAGCGGATGCAGGCCCAGCCGGCGTAGGTGTTCTGTGGATTGATATCCGCTTCTTCATTCTCCGCATTAAAGGTGGTATCACCAAATACAAATGTTTTCTTATCTTCCGCCATTGCGGGCACTGTAGTTAATCCCATTGTCATACAGACAGCCAGTGCAATTCCAAGAATCTTCTTTGTTTTCATTTACATTCCTCCTCGTGTTTATTCATACTCTTATATTTAACATGCTTTTTTCCAAAGCTTACATATTTCATTTCCGCTTTGACAGCACAAAAGAGTCCAAAATTGTGTTTTGGAAGCCGCGTATTTCAGCCTCTGACTGTCTCGCATCACTTGATCCGGCTATTCTTCGGATCCAGGTAATCCCGGACGGTATCTCCCAGCAGATTAAAAATAACCACCGATATAAAAATCGCAATTCCCGGCGACAGAACCACCCATGGATATGTCTGGATCATACTTCGTCCACCGCTCATCATGCTTCCCCACTCAGCCATTGGAATCTGCGCTCCAAGACCCAGAAAGGAAAGTCCTGCAAGCTCCATCATCATGGTTCCAATATCCAGCATAGCTGTTACCAGAACCGGTCCGATCATATTGGGAAGAACATGTCTAACAAGGATCTGAGCAGAGCTGTCCCCAGCCAATATCGCCGCATGGATGTAAGGTTCCTCTTTCAAAGCCAGTGTCTGACTTCTGGCTATACGTGAATACTTTGGCCAGCTGACCACTGCCAGCGCAATAATAGCATTTTGGATACCTCCCCCAAGAATGGCCGCGATCGCCATTGCAAACACCAGCCCTGGAAATGCCAGACAGACATCAGAAATTCTCATCATAACAGAATCCAGAATTCCGCCATAATAGCCACAGCATAATCCCACAATCGTACCAAAAATGGAAATCACAGCCACCAGTATAAAAGTGGAAAAAATACTGGCTCTTGCTCCGCTGATCACCCGGGACAGCATATCCCTGCCATAAGTATCTGTCCCCATTGGATGCTGAAGACTGGGTGCCTGAAGGGCGCTGGAAAGATCCTGGGCGTAAGGGTCATAAGGACAGAGATGGTCTGAAAAAACTGCCAGGACTACAAGACAGACAGCCAGAACGCTGAAAATTATCAGCTTTTGTTTTATATGGATCTTTCTAATCCTCTGCACACGCACGGTTACGTGCTTTCCATTATCTGTGCTTTGCCCATTTTTCAGCACTACACTTTCTTTTTGACATCTACCTTGTTCTTTCTTACCCATCTTTACCAGTATTTTACTTTCCGTTTTCTTTTCTGGCACTTCGTCCATTTTTTTTACACTCACTGCTTCGCACCTCCCAGACGGATTCTCGGATCAAGGAACCGGTAAGACAGGTCTGTGAGCAGATTCACCAGCACATAAATGATCGCCATCCACATAACATACGCCTGAATAATGGGATAATCGCGCATGGAAATAGCATCTACTGCCATTTTTCCAACACCGTCCCACATGAAGATGGACTCCACAATTGCCGTACCGCCAAGGAGGTTTCCCACTGACAGCATTAACAGGGTAATGACCGTAACCAGGGATGCTTTCATAATACTTTTCCATAAGGTAACAGAAAACTTCACCCCACGGGCACGGGCGCCTGCTACATAATCCTTACTCAGCTCATCTAACACAGTAGCCCTTACCTGCCGCAGATATTTCGCAGACATGGCAATGGCCAGGGTTATGGCCGGCATTGCAACACTTTTCAGACTCACATCCTTGGCAATAACAGGGAAAATCCTGACCCGGATTGCAAGAAAATACATAAGCAAAAGTGATACAAAGAAATTAGGAAGACTGTTTCCTATAAAACTGCAGAAACGAATCAAGTAATCAGCAATTGTATTCTGCTTCACCGCAGACAAAATTCCCAAAGGAATCGAAATAATAATAGTAAGCAGAATGGAAGTAGCCGTAAGAAGCAGGGTTGCCGGCAGTTTTGATATAAAAGTATCAAAGACCGAAACTCCTGATACATAGCTGTTTCCCATATCTCCACGCAGCAGTTTTCCAAGCCATACAAAATACTGGGTTAAAAATGGCTTATCCAGCCCCAGCTCTTCTCTTGCCGCATCCAGTGCAGCTTCTGACACTACCCCTCCTGTATTCTCCATTTTCCGCGTTACAACATCACTTCCTGCAATACGCATCATTCCATAAGAAAGAAAAGTAATTGCAAACAGAATGGGAATCAGCTGAAGGATACGTTTGATTGCATATTTTTTCATTTAATTGTCTCCATTCCATACTGTACAAGTAGGTTTTTACTCATTCTTTCATCCCTTGGTGTAGTTTAGCAAAATAAAAAACAGCCTACAACCCGCCCAGGGGGTTATAAGCTATTCTTATTTGGAATATATTTTTAATTTTCAGGAATACCTTTTCTCTATTTATGCAGACCGGCACACGTTCCTTTAGCCGATTCTGCTTCGTTTTTTTTATCCCTCTCATATTCAGCTGCCATTCTCCAGCTTCAATTTTTCCCTTAAAAATCCCAGCAATTCCTCCATCAGCTCATCCGTCTCGTCATTCTTTCTTCTGATGTATCCGAAAACCACCTTATTGTTTTTGAATTCCAGCGGAATGCCTTTGTTTGCTGCCTTTTTATCATTGGAAAGATAACTGCCGCTGATATTGCAAAGTCCGGTCTCTTTCAACATCTTTTCCATAATGTAGTCGCTGTTTGTAATAACGGAAACATTCAGATTTTCCCAGCTGAACACACTACGTTTTTCTTTCTCTCCCAATTCCAGAAACTCATCACGGAAGTTCTGGATAAATCGGAAGTTCTTCATCGCTTCCATATTTACGGTCTGTGCATTCTCTCTGTCAGCTGCTTCCTGATCCAATATATTCAACTTTCCCGGATAAAATGTCGCCGTACTTTCCTGCATAACGGTAAAAACCAGCTTGTTTTTCGCCAGCTCATACTGGAATTCCTTTTTTTGCTGTTCCATCACGTATACAAAGCCAATATCTGAAAGGTAATCCCGAACACGTTCCATGACCGTGCGTACACCGGCTGTATAGATTTCAAAATGATAATCCTTGTCATAATTTTCCTTATAAAACTCCACAAACTGATTCGTAAACCAGGAACTGGGATTCAATGAAATCCGTAGATATTTTGCCATATTCCCATGGCTCATCTCTTCCAGTATCCGGGAATCATTTATGATCCTGCACGCATATCGGTATGCCTCCCGGCCTTTCGCCGTAAGCGCAATTCCCCTTGGCATACGCTCAAACAATACAATTCCCATTTCCTCCTCCAGCGCTTTGATTGCCTTGCTCACACTGGGCTGGGTTGTATAAAGCAGCTTGGCAGCCTCGCTGATAGAGCCAGTTTCAGCACACACTATAAAATATTTCAGTTGCTTCAGATCTAACATAGCTATTCCCTCTCCGGCGAAAACTTCAGTCTTTTTACATCTGCTTTCGTTCTGTTTTTATGTTTCCTCATCTACATCCAGCGCAAATCTGCAAAAATCCCCTCCACTGACTGCAAGATCAATGTCACTCGTCCTTTTGAAATCTCCACGCGCCCTTGATCCAAAGAGAATTATCAAGCCTCACTCCCACCAGATTTCTTTCTTCCACTTTACCATATCTTCCTATTAAGTCAAGCTGTGTACTTTCAATTTAAGCAGGTTATAGGCATTTCCTATAGCCAGCTATCTTTATTCCATATTAGACAAGACCAGATTTCTATGCTATCATTCAATCCATATTAATCCTAGTTACTAAATAGGAAACAAAATAAGAGGAGGATACAATTATGAGAAAAAGCATCTTGACTTTAGGAATTGCAGCAGTATTAACAGGAGTTCTGGCAACATGCAGTATGGCTTATGCAGCTGATGACGAGCTTGCACAGATTCAGGAATCAGGAAAACTGAAAGTCGGTGTGGAAGGAACCTATCCTCCATACACCTATCATGACGACAACGGAGAGCTTACCGGATTTGATGTGGAAGTAGCAAAGGCAATCGCAGACAAGCTTGGAGTGGAAGCGGATTTCACAGAATCTGACTGGGATTCCCTTCTTGCAGGAATCGACAGCGGACGTCTGGACACAGTAATTAATGCAGTAAGTATCACCCCTGAGCGTGAAGAGAAATACGATTTCGCAGGACCATATTTCTACATCACACAGCAGATTGTAGTAGCCAAGGACAATGATGATATCGTAGATATGGCTTCCCTGGATGGCAAAAAAGTAGCAAACACTGCTACAACCGCTTACCTTGATATTCTGGAAGACGCCGGTGCATCTCTTGTACAGATCAGCACAGCAGACGAAGCGGTTTCCCTGATTGAATCCGGACGTGCCGACTTCACAACCTTTAACTCTGTTGTATTCAATGAATACCTTCAGCAGCACCCGGATGCAAATTTGAAAGTTGCTTTCGTAATCCCGGACGTTGTAGATACCTACGCTGTCCCGATCAAAAAAGGGGAAACAGCTTTATATGATGCAATTCAGAACGCTATTGACGAACTGAAAGAAGACGGAACTTTAAGCAAGCTTTCTGAGGATTACTTCGGCACAGATTTCACACAGCCACAGGATGAAAATGCAGCAACTACAGACACTGCTTCTGAGGATGCAACAACAGAAAGCACTGATGAAAACTAATTACTTTTCCACAGCTGTTGTCTGGAACAACAGGCAATCATCCAACAATTGAAAGTAAAAGGAAACAATTATGAGTGAACGTTTAGCAGGGATTCTGGTATCTTCTTTCACCAGAATCCTCATACCCGGAATAAAAGTTACAATCCCCCTTACCTTATTATCCTTTGTTTTTGGCTGCATCATCGCCCTTTTTCTGGCCCTGGTACAGATTGCCAATGTAAAAGGACTGAAGCAGTTCGCAAGATTCTACATATGGGTCTTCCGCGGAACCCCACTTATTGTACAGCTGTTCATCATCTTCTTTGGCCTGCCGTCTGTAGGAATTATACTGGACGCTTTTCCATCCGCTGTGATCGCCTTTGCCCTGAACCTTGGCGCTTACAACGCTGAGATTTTCCGATCTGCGATCCAAGCGGTACCAGAAGGACAGACAGAAGCTGCTTATATGGTGGGTCTGAGTTACCGCCAGACCATGACCAGGATTGTAATGCCCCAGGCATTCCGAATCGCTTTTCCACCACTGTTTAACTCACTGATCGGACTTACCAAGGACACTTCCCTTGCCTCCAGTATCACAGTTGTGGAGCTGTTCACCACCGCACAGCAGATTGCCGCCAGAACCTATGAGCCCTTCGCCCTGTACTGCGAGGCTGCTGTTATTTACCTTATAATCTGTACCGTCCTTACATGGGTACAAAACTATTTTGAGAAAAAGCTGGTATGGAATGCTCCTACGCCAGTGAAAGGAGAATAATTATGTCTTATATTTCAAAAATCGCCCCGGAAACAGCAGGGGAAAAAGAGAAAGAAGTAATCAGAAACCATCTTGCACAGGGCTATAGGCTCACTAATGAAAAGCTTACTCTTCTCCATAATGCAGAAGCCTTTAAAGCCATTGAAGACAGCTCCTACTCCCTCGACCGGGAACTGCAGAGACTGATTGGAAAAAGAGCCGGTGACTTCTTTGAATATGCAATTTCCGAAGAAAATGACTGCCTGGTATGCAGTACTTATTTCAGAAAGCTTCTGAAAGATAATGGTATTGATTTCGACAATTTTCAATTTACAAAGAAGGAAGAATTACTTATTTCTTTTGGCCGCGCTCTTGCAAAAGATCCGAAAAACATTCCGGATGAAATCTATACTGAATTAAAAGAAGAATTCACAGAAGAAGAAATCGTAGTTATCACAGCTATGGGTGTGCTGATGGTTGCCAATAACTACTTTAATGATATTTTAAAGATCGAAGTATAATCAATGTCGCCTTCGGCAGCATCACCATATGTGAACAACTCGTATTTTATATCATTTGCTACAGAAGAAAGACTTTTAAGCTTCTTCATAATACCCTGTTATCAATTACCAAATTTCTATATAAGAATGTGAGAAAAAAATATGCTGGAAGTAAAGAATATCCATAAAAAATTCGGGACAAACGAAGTATTAAAAGGTGTTGATTTCAAAGTTGAAAAAGGTTCTGTGATCGCAGTTCTGGGAAACAGCGGTTCTGGAAAGACAACCCTTCTCCGCTGTATCAGCTTTCTGGAGCAGGCAGATAAAGGAGAAATCACCTTTGATGATTTCCACAAAGATATCACTGCTGTGACCAGAAAAGAGATCCGGCAGTTACGAATGAAAATGGGCTTTGTCTTCCAGGGATACAATCTTTTCCGCAACAAAACAGCACTTGACAATGTACTGGAGGGTCTTACCATTGCCCGTAAGAATTCTCCGGAAGAAGCGAAGAAAAAAGCTATGGAAATGCTGGAAAAAGTAGGCATGGCAGACCGCGCCAACTTCTATCCGGACCAGCTTTCCGGTGGGCAGCAACAGCGTGTAGCTATCGCAAGAGCCATCGCCTACAATCCGGAAGTAGTTCTCTTCGACGAACCAACCTCCGCCCTTGACCCAAGACTTACCGGCGAGGTTCTGGATGTTATGAGAAAGCTTGCCGAAGAAGGAACCACCATGGTCGTAGTCACCCACGAAATGGATTTTGCCAGAAAAGTTGCCAACTGGGTAGTCTACATGGAGGACGGTGTTATCGTAGAAGAGGGACCATCCAAAGAGTTCTTCTCACAGCCCAAGAGTGAGAAAACGATGGCATTCCTCCATATGACAAGTTCGGATTATGTGATTTGATAACTTTCTTTTATTTTGATATCCCTTTTTCCAAAAAATGTGCCTGGGAAATAAATTCCGGGCACATTTTTATGTCACCATATATTTTTCAGGCTTGTATAACTATGATACCTGCGGATTGTTTCGTCCGTTGCACTCCCATAACCTACTCAATTCGCATATCGTGAAGCATACGCTCCGCTTTTATGCTTTCTTTGCTGCAATGGCAAACATCGGAGTTGGATTATAAAATTCATCCTTCTCTTTATAAACCCGTCTGCTCAACCCCAGATCAATGGAAATCTGCTCCATTCCTGTTTTTCCAAGCTCTTCCACGTCCCAGGCAGGGCGGAGGTAAGAACTGATGGGCAGCTGACGTTTAATATCTTCGCATTCCTGCATCAGGGAATTTCCAAGCTGGTTGTGGGCATGGTTTTCCGGGAGATCGGAGGTTTCGGCGAAGTTTGTGGCGCCGTAGTTGGCATCAAAATTCAGGAGAAGTCCGCCTGGTTTTAATACTCTGGACCACTCTTTGTAAGCCTGGGCTGCTTCTGGTAATGTCCAGGTCAGGTTTCGGGAAATGACTACGTCGAAGCTCTCGTCCTGGAAAGTTAAATGCTCCGCATCCATCACCTGGAAGTCGCATGTTACCTGCTCTTCTTTGGCAAGGATCCGGGAGTTTGTGATCATATCCGGAGTAAGGTCGGTGCCTGTTACCTGGTGTCCCTGTTTTGCAAGAAGGATTGTAAAGAAACCGGTTCCACAGCCCACATCCAGGATTTTAAGTTTACCATTACCAGTCTCTTTTTCCTTAATTTTTGCAACTGCATCTTTTCTTTCCTTGCTTTCATCCTCAATTTTTTTTTCAGGACTTAATGCCTTTTTAGGTAGGTATTTCTCAATTTCTTCCAGCCATCTCTTTGCCAGCGGACTATGTAACTCTGCCCTTCTCTGCTCCAGAAAGCTGTCGCTTCGCTTGGTCCAGTAGGCCGCAATCTTCTCTTTTCGGTCGTCTTCCTCATAACTGATCCGGCCATAAGCTACCATCGGACCATCCTTAATCACCTGCAGGGAACCAGTCTGATACAGGATCACTCCGTCACCATAGGAGATACAGGTTTCCAGAATATTGTCCTCATAATCCTTTACATATCCAAGGATTTCCCCTTCTGTAAACAGGTCTCCTGCCTTCTTCTGGGGATACCAGAGTCCCGTATAAGAGGCGGATTGATACTGCACATCCGTTACGTTTAATGGATAATATTTCCGCATACTTCTATGTCCGTCATAAATACCGAGGAACCGTAAAATACTGCGTACATCACGCTTCATAGAACGCACTTCCTCTGTCTCCCAGGCTCCCATTCCGCCCCGTTCCAGAAGCACGGAAGGGATGCCGCAGGATGCTGCATAATTATAGCTTCCACCCGATGATACCTCCGATTTTACCATGTAAGGAACATCCACCTGTTCTGCCATCTGACGGGAAATTTTCATCACTTCCGGGGCTGCTTTACCTGCATAATACACATAGGGAGTCAGCTTCTCATAGTCATCACCACTGTGAAGATCAATATAAAAATCTGCCACCTTCTGTAACTCTTCAACTACTGCATACGCCAGTTTTTCGTATGTAGTACCTTCTTTTTTTCCTGGAAAAAGGCGGTTCAGATTCTCACCTGTCGCCCTGCAAAGAGAACCGTGCCGATTTTCAAATTCTTCTTTCGCCACTACCTTTACAATAATTACCGTTCCTGTCATTTTCTCAATTTTCAGTTCTCTTCCAAGCTCTACTGCACTCTGTATTCCCACATATTCACCAGCGTGGATACCAGCTGTAATGAGAGCTGTTTTACCTGGTTTTTCGCCCCTGACAATTGTTGCGGGAAGAGAAAATTCTCCATTTCCAATGGAAATAAAACCATGGACACGCTGCCCTGGTGCCGCACTTAAGCCACCTATATTTATTATTTCACTCATTATTTTCTACCTTTTCCAATAATATCTTTACAAATAATTTTCCTTACGATCCAATAAAAACTTATCCTATTTTTTAAATACTCTAATACTTCATTCTTACAACCAACACCGCTTTACTTATCTTTAAATTCGTACAAATTTCTGTATATCACTGATAATATCTTTTTCTATTTTACAGCCTCCACCATAAACATGGGTGTAGATCCATAATTCAGCTTCTCTTCCTCGCTCCATACCTGCTGCCAGATGTCCTCATTCACCTGAATCTGCGCTGCTCCAAGCGCTTCCAGTACCTTCACATCCCATCCCGGACGCTTGGTCTCCGACAACGGAACCTGCAGCGCAATTTTCTCCATTCGGTTAATATCTGTGCACAGATAATGGTCATCCAGGCTTCCTTTTTCCACATTTTTACGGTCGTTTTCGTAAGCCTCACGCTTCTTATCATCATAGAGATATCCATACCAGTTGGCATCAAAATTCAAAAGCTTTCCACCTTTTTTCAACACCCGAAGCCACTCTTTATAAGCCATTTCCGGATGGGGCAGATTCCAGGTCAGGTTTCTGGAAATGATCACGTCAAAGCTCTCATCTTCAAACTCCAATGCCTGGGCATCCATTCTTTTAAATTCAATATTCCGGCTTTTTTCTCCGATAAATTTCGCTGCATTTTCTGCAGCCTTTTCCAGCATTCCCGGAGTGTAATCTATGGCTGTTACATGATATCCTGCTTCCGCAAGGATCATAGGGAAAAAGCCTGGTCCTGTGCCGATATCCAGAATTCTTAGGTGGTCCTTATATTTGTCTGTATGTTGTTTTTCAGAAAATTCTTCTTCGAAAACTTCTTTTTCCACAGAATTGTTTTCTGAATCCTCATTTTTCCCAGACCTTTTTCCAAAAAATCCGCGTTCCAGAGTCTCCAGCCATGCCTTTTTCTGCATTCCCTTCAATTCTTTTTCATTCACCTCAGAATACCCCTCCGTCCGGGTGCTCCAATAGCTCTCTATTTCATCCAGTAATTTATCCAATTTCAAATCCTCCGCATTAAACTCCAATGTTAAAATATTATCAAAACCAGTTTTCTTCTGCAAGCCCCCCGGGGGGATGGAACTCTATATAAAAAAAGCAGACAAATCTGTATCTCTACAAACTCGCCTGCTCTCTTTTCTTTAAAAAGCTGTCTAAATCAAGGGAATTTCAACTATTACAAATGCTTCTCCAACAACACCAGCTGCACATCCGGTATCCCGTTAAATACTGTAGGCACAATCCCGATTTCCTTATATCCAAGCTTCTTATACAGCCCTCTTGCAGCAGCATTTCTTGCGTTGGTATCCATTCGAAGTTCCGGACAGCCGTGGCTTAAAGCGTAATCCTCATAAAACTTTACAAACTTCTTTCCATAGCCTTTTCCTGAAGCGGAGGGGGAAACTACCAGAGTGTGAAGAACGCAGACCTCCTCATCCCTGGCTGCGAATTCCCAATCGCCTTCTGCATAAGAATCCACCTGCGCTTTATTGATTCTGGCCGCTCCCAGGATCTCACCTGCATCCTCCAGAACAAACAAGTCATTGGCATCTAATGCTGCCTGTGCCGTAGCTCTTGTAGGATACACGCCACGGATCCAGCCAATGGTCTGCTGACCTGTTTCTTCTGCAGTATGAATATCATTGTAAAGCTGTTCCACTGACACAAGATCAGCCTGTGTTCCCTTTCGAATTATCATTTTCTGTCCCTCTCCTTATGCAAAATATAATTGTTTTTCTTCGTCTCGGAAAAAGCCCTATCTGCTTCTTTTTAATACTGTTCATAGCTGTCAGGCTTCTGGATATATCTGGGATTTCATGCTTGTTATCTAGAGCATGTTTGAAAAAGGCTTTCTGCAAGATGTGCGTCACAATTTGTGGGAGATTTTGCCCGGATGAGGGCGCCGTAGCGGGCTACGGCAACCGAATTCGGGTGAAATATACCGCAAAGTGGGGCGTGCAGATTGCGGAAATGATTTTTCAAACAGGCTCTAATACATCGAATATTAAGTAACTGCCATATTGACTTGTCTGCATATTAGTATCGTTATTTACGAAACGATGTACTGGCTGTATTTTCAGCCGCAATTTCATCAATTCTCACAAGCTCTTCCTCCGTAAATGGTGCACAGTGGATTGCTTTTATGTTATCAAGGATCTGCTGTGGTCGTGATGCTCCAATGAGTACACTGGTCACCTCCTGCTGTGCAAGCAGCCAGCCAAGAGCCATCTCCGAAAGCTTCTCGCCACGCCCTGCAGCCATATCATTCAGCTCCCGGATCTGCTGCAAACGTTCTGGCGTCAGATTGCTTTCCTTCAAAAATCTGCCGTCTGTACGGATACGGCTGTCTTCCGGAATACCATTAAGGTAGCGATCTGTAAGCTGTCCCTGCGCAAGAGGACTGAAGGTGATCAGACCTTTTTTCAAAATTCCTGTGGTCTTTTTTAGTCCATTTTTCTCCACAGTTCTGTCAAAAATAGAATAACGGTTCTGATTAATCACAAAAGGACAATGCATTTCCTGCAAAATCGACGCTGCCTGTGAAAGTGTTTTTCCATCGTAATTGGAAAGTCCCACATACAGGGCTTTTCCGCTCTGCACTGCACTGGCCAGCGCTCCCATGGTCTCTTCCAGAGGGGTCTCCGGATCCATTCTATGATGGTAAAAAATATCCACATATTCCAGTCCCATACGCTTCAGGCTCTGGTCAAGGCTTGCCAGAAGATACTTGCGGCTGCCCCAGTTTCCATAAGGACCATCCCACATTTCATATCCTGCCTTGGTAGTAATGATCAGCTCGTCCCTGTATTTTCCCAGATCTTCTTTCAGAATCCTGCCGAAATTAATCTCTGCACTCCCCGGCTCCGGTCCATAATTATTTGCCAGATCGAACTGTGTGATTCCGTTGTCAAACGCAGTAAAACACAGCTGTCTCATATTCTCAAATTTAGACGTATCTCCAAAATTATGCCATAGTCCAAGTGACACCTTCGGCAGCATAAGTCCGCTGTCACCACAACGGTTGTATTCCATTGTGGTGTAACGTTCCTTTGAAGCAATGTACATAATAAAAACCTCCCTGAAAACGATAATTAGTTTTAATATACTACCCGGAAAATGATTTGTCATTGGAAAATATGACTGTTTATGCCTTTTTTTCCAAACGGGCATTATCCTATTCTGGATCCACAGCCTACCAATTACATTTCCCAGAGCTTTTCTCAAAAAATAATATTAATCCCATTTGGCTCCATTATTTTCCCTACTAACGCTTCACTTGGCATGGATATGCTCACATTAATATCAAAATCATACGCCGTTGTTCCCATAACAACTATATTTCCAGAGGTTCCTTGAGATATAATATTTACCATCTCATTTTCAGATATTTCTATTTGCTCCTGAAACATATGCTGAACCACTTTAGGAGTACTAAACAATATAATCTTTGCCCCTCTGTTCTGTACGTTTGTTCTTTTTACTGCGGAATCAATTTTTGATGCTGCACCTTTATCATCTGTCAGTACACATATTTTCCCATCTACGATTCCAGGAAGATGTGACAGTATATGTACGCATATCGCAATAAGTTCTTCCCCTAAATTATCCGCATGTTCTTTGTTTTCTCTCACTGTGGCAAAAAATCTACGATATATATCAGACTGTCTTAAATTTTTCCCTTCAAGCACTTCTGCTGTAAGTTTCTCGTCATTTTTCAACGTTTCTGTTATTGTACTAACCGGAGATTTTACCATTCTCACAGCCCAGGATAAATACTCATTTATTCTTTCATTTGTAGAAAAGCATTCTAAAAGAATGTCATATGTATATTCTTCATTAAATATCACAACCTTAATTTCTGCCTCAGCCATTTTTTTTATGAATGCAATATATTCTTCTGCTAAACTATGCCTGTCTGATGCAAGCTCCATCAAAATACATTTCGTGATAAATACCACTGTTCCATGTATTTTATAATAATTCATCAATACTTTTATCTCTTTATCCGGCAAATGAGAATGCCTTTGAAACGAGTATGCATCATAAAAAATAACTCTTTGAGCCAGATAGAAAATTTTCTTTATGCCATTAATCTCTTTTTCAACAAAAGTACCTATCTCATTAAAATTATCGGGAGTTTCCGTATATGTAGTTGGCATATCTTACTCCCTCCTTATTTTCTGGTATAGTTCACGCATATTATGAAGAACTTTATCTAATGTACGCTCATTTATATATCCATCCTCGGCATATTTTTTTCCAAACTTCTTAACTATAGCTTCTACGTGCAGATAATCATCTTTTTTTGATGGTTCCATTATGGCCTCGTCCAACCAAAGATCAGCTAATTTTTGTTTAATCTGGGTACGATCATGATTAAGTAATCCTTCTGTAACTGCATTTCCAGCTATCAATCTCAATTCAAGGCATCTGATCAGAACTGCCATAAATGGAACTTCATAATATGCCATTAATCGGATAATTGTATCTACTTCATTACTGTCAGATTCTTCTTTAAATTTCAAATACATTCTTCTAAAACTTATCTCTGGCATTAACAACATCCCAGCAAAAAGATTTGCAGCATATTCTTCCTCATATTCATAATAATGATCGTCTGAAAATTCTACCTTTGAAACAAATTCATTTTCGCCCCAGAAAACATGATAAATTTCATGTGCTATAGCAAAATTCGTATTCACCTTAGGTAAAGAGGTGTTAATTAAAACATACCCTAATCCATCACCTTTATAACACAAAGCGCCTATTTCATCATCGGCAAAAGGTATTTCCAAAACCAGAAATCCTTTTTTCTGAAAAGAGGACCGCACAATTTGCAGAACATTAAGAAGATCACTGTCATATTCAATCCCGGCAAATGAACAGAATCTTTTTATCATAGAGTAGATTTCGTCATGATTTTTATCACTATATGCAATGATTTTTCGTAAACGCTCTATATTCATCGCTTAACTCCTCGCTATATTTTCAAAACGACTGTTTGCACTGATTACTTCATCAATGTTTTCCATTAATTCCACTAACTGCTTGGCGATCTGCTCTTGTTTCTTGGAAGGTTCTCCAGCATAAAATGCAATTTTATTCATTGAAGAACTTCCGACCTGTGAAATGCTCATAGATTCTTTCAAAAAAAATCCAATACTTTTCCCAAGTCCACGTGCAATCTTCTCCATATCTGTACCGCTTTCTTCTTGTGAACCAGTCAATAAACGCGACATTTTATTCTTATCTATACCAGTAACCATGCTTAGATAAGATTGCTTAATCTTCATTTCTGATAAATATTTATTCACGTTGCTTATAAACTTCGTCATGGCTCTCAACTCCTTGGCTCTCTTTTTGCCTTTTAATATTTTATTCTATGTACCTAATATTATACTTCTCTCTTTATATAATGCAACCATTTCATCTCAAATTTTAAGATTTTTATTTGTTGTATTTAGATATAACATTTATTTCTTCCATAATTGCATTCTTATTTTCTCAAATTTTGATATTTGCTATATATTGTAAAAATCATATCTGTTCTCTTCATAAACAATAAACAGATATGAACTACGCTTTTTCTTCTGCAAAAAATAATTGCCCTAATCGGTAAACTATGGTATTCTATAGGTATTATACTTGTACTGCTACACAAGCAAGAAATTGAGGTGATCTATCGTGAAATCTAATGAATCTGCTGAGAACTATCTGGAAACCATTCTTATTCTCAGCAAAAAGAAACCTGTTGTGCGTTCCGTTGATATTGCTGATGAACTTGGATTTAAGAAGTCAAGCGTCAGTGTTGCTATGAAGAACCTTCGTGAAAAGAACCATATCACTGTCACTCCAGAAGGATATATTTATCTTACCGAATCCGGACAGAAGATTGCAGATATGATTTATGAGCGACATGAATTTTTATCCTCCTGGCTGATCAGTCTGGGTGTTGATCCGGAAACTGCAACCTCCGATGCATGCCGTATCGAGCATGTCATCAGTCCAGAGAGCTTTACCGCTATCAAGGAGCATCTCTCTCCTGGTAAATAAATTATACGCATTGCGTTTTTGCATTGCATTTTCTTACAATTACAGAAGCTCATTGACTGCTGTACGCAGCAATCATAAAGACCTGTACTCCAGATAAAACCAATGACAAGGTTCCATCATTGTAAAATTTTATCCGGATACAGGTCTTTTTTATTTATATACTTTTCCTTATTTCACCAGATAATATCTGGCAGAAAATGGTCCCATTTTAAATACTGCTTTTCCGCCTGTAATTACCTTTTCTTTTTTCGTGTAGCGCTTTTTACCGCCATATTTCACCATATCACTTGCCAGGAGAAGCTCATATCCGGCATAATCTTTTTCCAAAGTGTATTCCTGGATTTCGTCGGAGAAATTGAACACAGCCAAAATTTTCTGATCCCCACTGATTCTTTCAAACAGATACATGCACTTCTGCTCCTGATGGCAATCCACCCATGAGAAACCATCCTGGCTGAAATCTCTCTGGGAAAAAGCACTGTTCTTCAGATAGCATTGGTTCAGATCTGCCATGAATTTATGAAATGCTTCATGAATAGGGAATTTTAGCAGAATCCAGTCCAACTCATCCTTTTCGCACCATTCTTTCAGCTGTGCCAGCTCATTTCCCATGAAATTCAGCTTTGCACCTGGGTGCGCATACATATACATATAGAAAGCTCTTGCCTGTGGAAATTTCCCGTCATAACCACCGTTCATCTTCTGGGCGATTGTTGCCTTTCCGTGGACAACCTCGTCATGGGACAATGGCAGGATATAGCGCTCATTGTAAAAATACATCATAGAGAATGTCAGCTTGTGATATTTTTCCTGTCTTTCTTTTGCATCTGCCTGAAAATAAGACAGAGTATCATGCATCCATCCAAGATCCCATTTGTAATCAAATCCAAGTCCGCCCTCCCATACCGGCTTTGTCACACCCTGATATGGAGTGGAATCCTCGGCAAAAAGGAGGCAGTCAGGGATTCTTTCCTTTAAGCCCTGATTCATGGTACGGATAAATTTCAGAGCTGCCAGGTTTTCTCCACGGCTTGCGTCCCCCTGCCAGTAAATCAGATTTCCTACTGCGTCCATGCGAAGGCCATCGAAATGGAATTCATTCATCCAGTAATAGGCAGAGGACTGCAGAAAACTGCAAACTTCTCCTCTGGAATGCATAAAATTGCAGCTTCCCCATTCGTTGCGGCCAACTGCCATGTTTGGATATTCATAAAGGGCTGTTCCGTCATATTCTGCCAACGCATAATCATTCACTGCAAAATGCACTGGAACAAAATCCAGAATGACCCCAATTCCAGCCTGGTGGCACTGGTCTACAAATGCTTTCAATTCTTCCGGCTTGCCATAGCGGGAGGTTGGACTGAAATATCCTGTATCCTGATACCCCCAGGATTCGTCACATGGGTACTCACAGAGAGGCATGATCTCCACATAATTATAGCCGTGTTCCTTCAGATAGGCGATAAGGATCGGTGCCAGTTCCTCATAGGTGTACCAGTCTTCCTGTCCTTCGCCTCGTTTTTTCCAGGAGCCAAAATGCATTTCATAAATGTTTACTGGTTTGTCGTAGCTTGCTTTGCGGTTTTTCAGCCATTTGCTGTCGCCAAATTCATAACCGCCAAGAGCATAGGTCTTTGAAGCAGTGCCTGGACGCATCTCACTATAAAAAGCATAGGGGTCTGCGTGGTCCACGAAGGAGCCGTCCTGACGGTAAATTCTGTATTTATACATCAGGTCAGAGCCTACATTATTCATGGTGCATTCCCAGAAATTGCCATCATGAACGCGGTTCATAGGAGTCTCTGTCCAGCCGTTGAACTCACCAATTACAGATACTCGCTGCGCTGCCGGGGCAAATGTACGGAAGGTGGTTCCGCCATCCCATACGTGAGCACCAAGGTACTGATATGCTTCAAATTCTTTTCCTGTATAAAAGTTGTAAAAATCCATGTTTTTGCTCTCCCATTCATTATAAAAAGATATTAGACAGTAGTTGTTTTTCTCTGTATAATAAGTATAATTGTGTAAATGAAAAATTGCTACCGACGAAAAACGACATTAGTTGGATTTCCAACGTTTTTTGAAATGTGTTGGATTTCTTTGTTGCTATTTTGTGTGTTAAAAGTTCTTCAGGAGGGACGCATTTGGACAATGTGTATTACTCACTCGCCGGCGCAACGCTCCAGCAAACTAATCGCTAACTGCGACTAATGCGTTCGGGAGAGCCCTCACGCATAAGTCTCCGTAAGCGCTGGATTTCGCTTACGCTAAGAGCGCGCCTGAAATGGCTCGCTGGAGTAATACACATTGCCCAAATGCTGTGTGTCGGCTGGAACTTTTCAACACACTAAATAGCAATATTAAAGTAAAGGATAACGCTATATGGATATCAGAATTGAAAAAACCAGACAGAGTATTATAAATGCTTTTATAGAGCTGCGTTCTCATAAGGAACTTGAGAGGATTACGATTAAGGAATTGTGTGAGAAAGCGCAGATCAATAAATCTACATTTTATGCACATTATCAGGATATTTATCATCTCTCGGATACATTGGAAACGGAAGTTGTGGTATCAATTATGGAGAATCTCACTCATCCGGAGAGAGTGCTGGAGGATACTGCCTTTTTTTCTAGGGAACTGTTCATGGGATTTCTGGCAAAGGATTCGCTGATCGGGATTTTGTTTTCGGGAAGCAGGAGTAAATGCCTGGTGCAGAAAATTGAAGTTGCTTTAAAGGAGCTGGTGTTTAGAGCTTACCCTCAATATCGGGAAGACAAGGACATTAATATTATGCTCACTTACATTCTATATGGATGTTATTATGCGTTTTATGAAAACCGAAAATATGGAGATGTGCCGGTACTTTCCAGTATTACAGAACTTACAGGCAAGACGGCGCAGGCAGCATTAAAAATGATAAAAAAACTAAAAGCACCTCAATGCACGCAACATTAAATATGATAAAAAACTAAAAACACCCTCGAAGTGTGCAACTTTGCAACTACTAAACAGTCACCTATTTTCATCGCAGGAGGTCAATAAATTGACAACAAACAGTTCGAATATACAAGAAATAAATTCTGGTACTCCACCAGTAACTCCCTTACAAATTTTAAAAACTTACTTCGGATATGATTCCTTCCGGGAAGGACAGACGGAAATTATAGATACCATTTTAAGCGGACGGGATGCGCTGGCGATCATGCCCACGGGGGCCGGAAAGTCTCTTTGTTATCAAGTTCCCGCGCTTCTTTTGCCAGGAATTACGCTGGTGGTTTCACCGCTGATTTCTCTTATGCAGGACCAGGTGAAGTCACTGAATGAAGCCGGAATTCATGCTGCTTATATCAACTCTTCGCTGACTGAGGGACAAATCAATAAAGCTCTTTCCTTCGCTGCGCGAGGTGTCTATAAAATTATTTACGTAGCACCAGAACGACTGGAAACAGCTTCATTTCTAAGCTTCGCACTCCATACTCCTATCTCCATGGTAACTGTAGACGAGGCCCACTGTATCTCCCAATGGGGACAGGATTTCCGTCCAAGTTACTTAAAAATCATTGATTTTGTGGAACAGCTGCCTGGAAATCCAATCATCAGTGCTTTCACCGCTACTGCCACAGAAGTAGTTAAAAATGACATTGCAAGAATACTGAAACTAAAAAATCCCAACATAGTTGTAACTGGCTTTGACAGAGAAAATCTATACTACCAGGTAGAACATCTCACTGGAAAACAGAAGGATATATTTATCCAAAATTACATAGAAACCCACCCAAACGAAAGTGGAATCATCTACTGTGCCACCAGAAAAAACGTGGATACTTTGTATGAAAAATTATTGAAACAAGGCATCTCTGTCACCCGCTATCACGCTGGAATGAACAACGATATCCGCAAAAAAAGTCAGGATGATTTCATCTATGACCGCGCTCAGGTTGTGATCGCCACCAATGCTTTTGGCATGGGAATCGACAAATCCAATGTACGTTTCGTCATCCACTACAACATGCCTCAGAGCATGGAAAACTATTACCAGGAAGCTGGCCGTGCCGGAAGAGACGGCGAACCAGCTAAATGCATTCTTCTCTTCTCCGCCCAGGATGTGATGATCAGCAAACTGCTTCTTGGAAGCAAAGACTTCGAGGGCATGGATTTCCAGGAAATCGACCAGGTAAAGCGCCAGGATTCCCGCCGCCTCCAGCTTATGGAAGGCTACTGTATGACCACCTCCTGCCTGCGCAATTACATCCTGGAATACTTCGGAGAAGCCACACATCAGCCTTGTAATAATTGTGGCAACTGCCACCAGGAATTTGAAGAACTGGATATGACCCTGGATGCCAAATGGGTAGTCGGCTGCATCACTGAAATGCGCGGCCGCTATGGCCAGTCTCTGGTAATCAGCACCCTCCTGGGTTCTAAAAAAGCCCGTCTAAAGGACATTGGCTCCACCTCCTACAACTGCTATGGTCAGTTAGAAAACCGCACCGAAGCCGATCTCCGGCTCCTTATAAGCCAGATGATCCGTATGGGTTATATTATCCAAACAGAAGGAGAATACAGTGTTTTAAAAGCAGGAAATATTGCAGATTTACAAAATAAAAATACAAAGATTATAATAAAGAAATTCAAAGAAAAAGAGAAAATATCAACCACAAAGAAACACAAAACTCCATTCAAAAAGGACAGTTTTTCCGCTTCCACCGAAAGCTCATCCACTGATTCCACCGCCACAAACTCCAGCCGCAATTCTGCCCTTTTTGAAGCCTTACGTCAGCTCCGGCTCCAGATTGCCAAGGAAGAATCTGTCCCTCCCTACATCGTCTTCACCGACAGAACCCTTATCGATATGTGCAGTAAGCTTCCTCAGAATGAGGATGAAATGCTCAATGTATCCGGTGTAGGACAGAACAAACTTAAGAAATACGGCCAACGATTTTTACAGGAAATATCCGCATTTCAGTCTGCTGATCACTAAACATTATTGCTATTTAGTGTGTTGAAAAGTTCCAGCCGACACACAGCATTTGGGCAATGTGTATTACTCCAGCGAGCCATTTCAGGCGCGCTCTTAGCGTAAGCGAAATCCAGCGCTTACGGAGACTTATGCGTGAGGGCTCTCCCGAACGCATTAGTCGCAGTTAGCGATTAGTTCGCTGCAGCGTTGCGCCGGCGAGTGAGTAATACACATTGTCCAAATGCGTCCCTCCTGATGAACTTTTCAACCAATTAAATAGCAACTTAAAAGAGACCATCGCAAACTCATTTCCAGTCCGCAACGGCCTCCCCTTAAGGAGTTTTATTTACTTTCTCTCACGCTCTTAAATCGCCCCAAGAATCCGTCTGGCATTATCAATCCTCTCCTGCGTAGGAGGTTTCACGCCCTCCAGCGGATAAGGAATCCCCAGCTTTTCCCATTTAAAAATGCCAAGAGTATGATACGGAAGAACTTCCACGCGCTCAACGTTTTTCAGTGTATGGATAAAATCCGCCAGCTGGTGCAGATACTCATCCTTGTCACTGCCCCCCGGTACCAATACATGCCGGATCCAAACAGGCTTACCCATATCTGAAAGCTCACGGGCCATGGCAAGAATATTCGCATTGGTCTGCCCGGTAAGCTTCACATGCTCCTGCTCATTGATCTGCTTGATATCCAGAAGCAGAAGATCTGTATACTTCATCAGCTCCAGCCACTTAGAATGCCACGGCTCCTTAGTGGTACAAGGATTTCCGCTGGTATCCAAAGTAGTATGGACTCCCGCTTCCTTTGCCTTACGGAAAAGCTCTGTGAGAAAATCCATCTGCAAAAGTGGTTCCCCGCCGCTCACCGTGATACCACCCTTATCTCCCCAGTAAGACTTAAACCGAAGTGCTGTCTTCAAAAGCTGATCCGTAGTGTACTCTTTTCCATCTGTCATATTCCAGGTATCCGGATTATGGCAGAACTGGCAACGCATAGCACAGCCAGAAAGAAAAATCACATATCTCACTCCAGGTCCGTCCACAGACCCGAAGCTCTCCAGAGAATGAACATAGCCTTTTAACATTTCTAATTCCTTTGCATTCATATTTATAAAAAGGACATGCAACCTCTAACATATATTATATTGCATGCCCTTTTGTTTCGCCGATACTATTTTAAAATATCAGACTTACATTCTGTCGTGGCAGGTTCTGGCAATAACATCCAACTGCTGCTCTCTTGTCAGATCGATAAACTTAACTGCATAACCGGAAACACGGATAGTGAAGTTTGCATACTCCTCTTTTTCCGGATGCTCCATAGCATCGATCAGTTTCTCTTTGCCAAATACATTTACGTTCAGGTGATGTGCACCCTGGTTGAAATATCCGTCCAGTACATGTACCAGATTATCTGTACGCTCTTCATCACTATGTCCAAGAGCTTCCGGATTAATGGTCTGTGTATTGGAAATTCCATCCAGTGCATCCTCATAGTCAAGCTTTGCAACAGAGTTCAAGGAAGCAAGAAGTCCGTTCTGCTCTGCGCCGTAGGATGGGTTTGCACCAGGTGCCAGAGGCTCTCCAGCCTTTCTTCCATCCGGAAGAGCTCCGGTAGCTTTACCATAAACAACGTTAGAGGTAATGGTAAGAATAGAAGTGGTTGGCTTGGAATCACGGTAGGTATGGATGTGTTTCAGTTTATCCATGAAGGTGGAAAGCAGATTTCTTGCAATCTCATCTGCTCTGTCATCATCATTACCGTAGCGTGGGAAATCACCCTCAACCTGGAAATCAGTGGTAATTCCATCCTCATCACGGATAGCTTTTACCTTCGCATACTTAATAGCAGACAGAGAATCTACTACATGTGAAAATCCAGCAATACCTGTTGCAAAAGAACGCTCAACCTTGGTATCGATAAGCGCCATCTCAGCTGCCTCATAGTAATATTTATCATGCATATAGTGGATCATGTTCAGGGTTCCTACATACAGATGAGCCAGCCAGTCCATCATCTGGTCATATTTCTGCATAACCTCATCATAATCAAGATACTCGGAAGTGATCGGCTTGTACTCCGGTCCTACCTGAGTTTTTAACTTCTCATCTACACCACCGTTGATCGCGTAAAGGAGGCATTTTGCAAGGTTTGCACGAGCTCCAAAGAACTGCATTTCCTTACCGGTCTCAGTTGCAGATACACAGCAGCAGATAGAATAATCATCGCCCCATACCGGACGCATAACATCATCGTTCTCATACTGGATAGAACTTGTTGTAACAGAAATATTAGCAGCATATTTCTTGAAGTTCTCCGGCAGTCTGGAAGAATAAAGAACAGTAAGGTTTGGCTCCGGAGCCGGTCCCATATCCTCAAGAGTATGAAGGAAACGATAGTCATTCTTGGTAACCATGTGGCGTCCGTCAACACCAATACCTGCAACCTCAAGAGTTGCCCATACCGGGTCACCGGAGAACAGCTGGTTGTAGGACTCAATTCTCGCAAATTTAACCATACGGAATTTCATTACCATGTGGTCAACAAGCTCCTGTGCCTCTTTCTCAGTGATCACGCCATTTTTAAGGTCTCTTTCAATATAGATATCAAGGAATGTGGAAATACGTCCAACACTCATTGCAGCACCGTTCTGAGTCTTGATTGCTGCAAGATATCCAAAGTACAGCCACTGGAATGCCTCATGAGCATTCTTTGCCGGCTCTGAAATATCATAACCATAGATCTTTGCCATCTCTTTCATTCCCTTAAGAGCGCGGATCTGATCTGCGATTTCCTCACGAAGCTGGAAATCATAACGTCTCATACCCTGGCGGTCGCTGTCTGCAAAGTCTTTCTCCTTGCCTGCGATCAGAGCGTCAATACCGTACAGAGCCACACGTCTGTAATCGCCAACGATACGTCCACGTCCATAAGTATCCGGAAGTCCGGTAAGGATGTGGCTGTGACGTGCTCTTTTCATTTCTGGTGTATAAATGTCAAAAACGCCCTGGTTATGTGTTTTGAACTCATATTTTGTAAACATATCGTGGATCTGAGGATCTACCTTGTAGCCGTACATTTCGCATGCCTGCTCAGCCATTTTGATTCCGCCGTATGGCATAAATGCACGTTTCAGAGGCTTGTCTGTCTGAAGTCCTACAACCTTCTCAAGATCCTTCAGGTCTTCAGCAATATATCCTGGTCCGTATGCGGTCAGGCCTGTGACAACCTTTGTCTCCATGTCAAGCACACCATTGTTGGCACGCTCAGCTTTCTGCAGCTCCTGCAGCTTTCCCCACAGTTTGTCGGTAGCCTCGGTCGGTCCTTCCAGGAAAGAATCGTCTCCGTCATAAGGGGTATAATTGTGACGGATAAAATCACGAACGTTAATTTGTTCTTTCCAACGACTTCCTTCGAAGCCTTTCCACTGTGCAAAATCTTTCATTCTTGTACCTCTTTCTTTATTTTATAGTTCTCCGCGTATATTGAAGAATTGTTATTGGTTTAACGATTGTAGTATACGAGATTGTTTTTTCGCCGTCAATCAGTTTGATCCATGCTTTTAATAAAGTACAATTTATCTGGTAAAAAATGGATTTCCCTATATATAAGTCCTATATTCTGTACTTTAATTCATTTTTCCATTTGTAAGTCCCATTTTCACTGTAGTAAATACAGAGAAATATTCTCGATATACTTTGTTAAATTTTATCAACTTAATTGAAGGGGGCTATCGCTTAACGA
Organism: Ruminococcus sp. 1001136sp1_2201st1_G3_2201SCRN_220225; assembly: GCF_040924365.1. Lineage (NCBI taxonomy): Bacteria > Bacillati > Bacillota > Clostridia > Eubacteriales > Oscillospiraceae > Ruminococcus > Ruminococcus sp. 1001136sp1_2201st1_G3_2201SCRN_220225. The sequence goes on from NZ_JBCOME010000005.1 coordinate 48,122, forward strand.
ATAAATTTTCGTGAAGCTCTCGATGGTCTTATCTGCATCGCCATGTTCAATGCCATCACGGAGCGTGTTGCTGTGAACGAAGTGGACAATAACTTATACTCCTTTCTGCTTGCTAAAAATTTAAGTATTTGTTTTACTATTATCTTGTCATATGTTATCCTATTCTTACAACATTAAGGGGGAAACAAATGTAATGGAAAAGAAATCAAACCATTTTTCAGGACAGCTTGGTTTTGTCCTGGCTGCAGCCGGAAGTGCTGTAGGAGTGGGAAATTTGTGGAGATTCCCATACCTTGCCGCAAAAGACGGAGGCGGCTTATTTTTAATTATCTACCTGATTCTGGTACTTACCTTCGGATTTACTCTTCTCACCTCGGATATTGCGATCGGACGGCGTACACAGAAGAGTGCCATCGGAGCCTATACCCAGATGCATCCCAGATGGAAGTTTCTGGGAATCCTTACATTCCTTGTACCAGTGCTTATTATGACCTATTACGCGGTAATTGGCGGATGGATCACCAAATATGCGGTGGTATACATAACCGGTCAGGCACAGGCAGCTGCCGCAGATGACTATTTTACAGCCTTTATCACATCTTCCACTTCACCGGTGATCTTCGCACTGCTTTTCATGGGTGTTACTGCTTTCATTGTATACAATGGCGTGGAAAAGGGGATTGAAAAAGTATCCAAATGGATGATGCCGGTCCTGCTAGTTCTGGTCGTAGTGATTGCAGTGTATTCTCTTACGATTTCACATACGGATGCTTCCGGTCAGCTTCGCACCGGCTTACAGGGATTTCTTTACTACCTGACGCCTGACCTTGAAGGACTGACTGTGCATCGTTTTCTGCAGATTCTGCTGGATGCCATGAGCCAGCTGTTCTTTTCACTCAGTGTATCCATGGGAATTATGATCACCTACGGCTCCTATGTAAAACCTGAAGTGAACCTGAACAAAGCGATCAATCAGATTGAAATTTTTGACACAGGTGTTGCCTTTCTTGCAGGTGCCATGATCATCCCGGCTGTATATGTGTTTTCCGGCACTGAGGGAATGGGTGCCGGACCAAGCCTGATGTTTATTTCCCTGCCAAAGGTATTTTCTGCAATGGGAAAAGCTGGTACCTTCGTAGGAATCCTGTTTTTCGTAACTGCTATTTTTGCAACCTTGTCTTCCTGTATTTCCGTACTGGAATCTATTACTGCAAACTGCATGGAAATTTTTCATACCAGCCGTAAAAAAACAGTTCTTGTTTTATCTGTGATCTACCTTGCAGCTTCCGCAGTTATCGCTTTGGGATACAGTATTTTCTATGTGGAAGTGAAGCTTCCGAACGGTTCTGTAGGACAGCTTCTTGATATTATGGATTACATCAGCAACAGTGTTATGATGCCGTTTATTGCACTGCTTTCCACGATTCTCATCGGCTGGGTCGTAACGCCGGATTATGTGATTAGCGAAATGGAAAGAAGCGGGGATAAGTTCCGTAGGAAAAAATTGTACCGCGTCATGATCCGCTTTGTTGCACCGGTTATGATGTTTATTCTGTTTTTACAGTCTACAGGGATTTTATCTTAAACTGCAGAGCATGTTTGAGGAAGACTTTCTGCAAGATGTGCCTCACAATTTGTGAAAGATTATATTGTAAAAAAACATCCAGCCTGCCATCGTTATATGGAGACTGGATGTTTTTTATAATTTGTAATTGTAAAGATACTGAAGCTTTATTAATTTCTCACTGCCAGCGGTGTTCTGCCTCTTCGATTTCCTCAATAAACATTAAAAGGAAGCTGATGAGAAGCAGGATGCTGGATACCCAGATGGCTCTTTCGCCGTAAGCCATTGAAAGTCTGCCGCCAATTCCTGCGCCAATGGCAAACAGGAAAATAATGGCGAAGTAGCATAAGGCCTGACGAAGCAGGCGGGGCTTTCTTTCACGCATGTAAGCGGAAAGAGCGGCAGTGCCGCTTCTCAGATTTCCGATACACATGGTGCTGGCATAGGCATTTCCTTCAACCTTTCGGAAGGTCTGCACCTGAAGGGCGCAGGAAAAGGATACCAGGGTGGTTGCAAGCACGTTCAGATTCCCTGGGATGAAGCCAACCAGAAACAGCAGGATGATCTCTACCAGAAGGATTCCCTGGCGCCAGTGAAGGCGTCTGGCATAGCGGAATTTTTCCTGAATGCGTTCCGCTAACAGAACTCCAAGAAAGAATGCGGTCAGGGGAATGAGATAATGCAATCCTGCTTTCACTTCGCCGTTCATAAACCGCTCACTCATCAGTACCACGTTTCCGGTCTGGGCGTTGGAGAAAACGCCATCGCGGGTAAAATAGGTATAGGCATCCTGAAATCCTCCTGACACTGCAAGGAATGCACTGTTTATGAATGCTTCTGAGGTCTGTACCCTTTTATGATGGTCCATAATAAGCTCCTTCTTTCGTCTTTCGTATACATATCTTCAGATTATAGAATAAATAATGCTTTCTGTAAACATCTATTTTGATATGTGGAGTATATATATCTTATATGCCTGGAGCGTATTTGAAAAAGACTTTCTGCAGGATTTCCGTCACAATTATTAGTTTTCTTTATGAGCTTCCAGATACTCTTTTCTTCCCTCTTCATAAAGATTGTTGCCTTCGCTGTCAATAATGACTACAAGAGGCATATCTTCTACGTAAAGCTTACGGAGAGCTTCTGCGCCCAGATCCTCGTATGCGATAAGCTCCGCTTTTTTGATACATTTGGCAAGAAGGGCGCCGGCACCGCCGATGGCTCCGAAGTAAACACCGTGATATTTTTTCATGGCTTCTACTACTTCAGGCAGACGCGCTCCTTTGCCGATCATTCCGCGGGCTCCTACAGACATCATGGTTGGTGCGTAGGCATCCATACGGCCGCTGGTAGTTGGTCCAGCAGATCCGATGACCTGACCTGGTTTTGCAGGAGTTGGACCTACATAATAAATAGTTGCATCTGTTGGATCAAAAGGAATCTTTTCGCCTTTTGCAAGAGCCTCACACATACGCTTGTGACCTGCGTCACGGGATGTGTAGATGGTTCCGGTAAGGAGAACCTGATCTCCTGCGTGAAGGGTTTTTGCCAGTTCTTCCGTCAGAGGCAGTGTAATATGTCTTCTTTCCATGATCAGATCACCTCCGTTTTGTGGCGGGTAACGTGGCAGTTGATGTTGACTGCACATGGCATTCCCGCAATGTGAGTAGGCATTGTCTCAATGTTCAGGCCGATGGCTGTGGTTTTTCCGCCAAAGCCCTGTGGTCCGATTCCAAGCTTGTTTACTTTCTCCAGCATTTCATCTTCCAGCTCTGCATAGAATGGATCAGGATTGTGGGAATCCAGAGGACGCATCAGTGCCTTCTTTGCAAGAAGAGCACATTTGTCAAAGGTTCCGCCGATTCCAACCCCTACAACCATCGGAGGGCATGGATTCGGGCCTGCTGTCTCAACGACTTCCAGAATGAAATCTTTGATTCCCTGAAGTCCTGCAGATGGCTTGAACATACGGATCATACTCATATTCTCACTTCCGAAGCCTTTCGGGCCCACTGTGATCTTCACTTTATCGCCAGGAACGATTTCTGTATAAATCATAGCCGGTGTATTGTCTCCTGTGTTTCCACGACGTACAGGATCTTTTACAACAGATTTGCGAAGATATCCGTTTGTATATCCGCGGCGTACACCTTCATTGATGGCATCAGTAAGATCTCCGCCAACAAAGTGCACATCCTGTCCGATTTCCAGGAACACACATGCCATTCCTGTATCCTGACAGATCGGTACATTTTCGTTATCTGCAATATCAAAATTCTCGATAATATTGTCAAGAATACCCTTGGCAATCTCTCCGTCTTCGCATGCGCGGCATGTTTTGATAGCGCATTTTACGTCTTCCGGAAGATGTTCGTTTGCTTCGATACAGAGTTTTTCGATGACATCTGTAAGTCTGCTTACTTCTACTTCACGCATTTTGGTAAGCTCCCTTCTTTCATTTATGGCATACCGCCAAAAGGCGACATATCCTGTTACATTATATAAAAAGCTTCCGATACCGGCAATTTAACGGTACCGGAAGTTCTTTTTAACTATCTGGTTATTATCTCTGCTCATGACGGGCATAGTTTGGAAGCAGTAATGGAGATACTTTATCGGTCTCTGCCCCTGCTGCTTTTAACTCTTTCTCATATGCGTAAATATGATCCAGGTTCATTTCCCCAAGCTCTACCTCTTTGCATTTTGCAGCTGCCTTTTTACCGGCATTTCTTCCGAATACGATTACGTCCAGAAGAGAGTTGCCCATCAGTCTGTTTCTTCCATGGATTCCGCCTGCAGCTTCTCCTGCAACCAGAAGGTTCGGGATTTCTTTTGTAAATCCATCTCCATCAATTTCCAGACCACCATTCTGGTAGTGCAGAGTAGGGTAGATTACGATCGGCACTTTTCTCATATCAACGCCATAGTTCATGTACATACGGAACATTGCCGGGATTCTCTTCTCAATAGTTCCCTCTCCTCCAAGGATCTCAATCATCGGAGTATCCAGCCATACACCTTTCAGTCCGCCAGGAACCTCTACGCCACGGCCTTCCTCACACTCACGGATAACACCGGAAGCATTGACGTCACGGGTTTCCAGAGGGTGAATATAGGCTTCTCCGTTTGCATTTACAAGCTGCGCGCCAACGGAACGAACTTTCTCTGTTACCAGTGCGCCAAGGATCTGGGACGGATAAATGGCACCAGTTGGATGGTACTGGATGGAATCCTGATAAAGAAGGGAAGCACCTGCTCTGTAACCAAGTACAAGACCATCTGCGGTTGCGCCGTAGTGGTTAGAGGTAGGGAATCCCTGATAGTGCATTCTTCCTGCTCCGCCGGTTGCAATGACAACTGTTTTTGCTCTTGCGACGGAGTAATCGCCGGTTTCCATGTTAAGAAGAACAGCACCTGCTGTCTGCCCTTTTTCATCTTTCAGAAGCTCCACAGCGGAAGTAAATTCTACTACCGGAATGCCAAGGTTCAGAACCTCGTCACGGATAGTACGCATGATTTCAGATCCGGAATAATCCTTTGCAGCATGCATTCTCTTTCTGGAGGTTCCGCCACCGTGTGTGGTGATCATGGTTCCATCGTCTTCTTTATCGAACTCAACGCCAAGATCGTTCAGCCATTTAATTGCATCCGGAGCTTCCATTACAAGTCTCTTTACCAGCTCTGGCTTTGCAGCAAAATGTCCGCCGCCGAAGCAGTCCAGATAATGCTGTACAGGAGAATCATTTTCTTTGTCAGCTGCCTGGATTCCACCTTCTGCCATCATGGTGTTGGCATCACCGATACGAAGCTTGGTCACGATCATAACGTTGGCACCTGCATTGTGTGCTTCGATGGCACAGGAGGAGCCTGCACCGCCGCCGCCGATTACAAGTACATCTACATCATAATCGATTTTGTTAAGGTCAATTTTTTCATTCAGAAGACGGCTTTCGGAGTGAAGCATTTCTGCCAGCTCCAGCGGTGCCTTCTGTCCTTTGTTTGGTCCTACTTTGATTTCTGCAAATGCATCCGGGTTATAGTCTGGATGGAATTTCTTAAGAAGAGCATCTTTCTCATCAGCGCTCAGACGTCTTGGCTCTGTTGCCATACGCTGTGCTCTTGTAGCCTCTACCTTTTTGATGGATTCCATCATATTTTCTGGATATGGTGCGTACATGTTTTTATGCCCTCCTTATTTCTCAATTTCTCTGTTGTTATAAAGTTCTTCCATGTCTGTGATCGGTTTCTGCATGATCTGCTCGATCAGATCATCGTATTTGCCTTCATGGATCTCTTCTACACGTTTTTCAAGATGCTCACTCTTAGGAGCAATGTATTTTCCTGTGAGACGTCTTGCAAGAAGACCTACCATCGGGTGAGAGATACCTGCCGGACATCTTACGGAACAGCATCCGCAGCTTACGCAGTCAAAGGATTCTTCTGCACATTTCTCAAGCTCGCCTCTCTGTGCATATGCGATGTACTGCATTACATTTAAGCCCTGGGTACATGCTTTTGTACATGCGTTACAGCCGATACAGCTGTAAATTTCCGGGTAGAGCTCCATCATGACCTGCTGGTTTGGCTGAAGGTCTTCGATGTTGTAGAGTCTCTTGTCTGTAGGGAAAAACGGGATGCTTGCTACATACATGCCTTCCTGTACCTGCGTCTGACAGGCAAGACAGGTTTTCAGTTCGTTGTCGCCTTTGATTCTGTAGATTGTGGCGCAGGCGCCGCAGAAGCCGTGACGGCAGCCGCAGCCGCGTTTTAAAGTGTATCCGGCGTATTCCATGGCCGTCATAATGGTCAGGTCAGCTGGTACGGTGTATTTTTTACCGAAGAAATATACGTTTACCATATTTTCCATGTTGTGGGGTCCTTTCTTCTACTTATTCAACCCGTACGACTTGTGAAATGGGTATCCCGCACGTGCCCGTCGCAACGCTCTGCTGAACTAATCGCTAACTGCGACTAAGGAGTTCAGGAGAGCCTTCACTCCTAAGTCTTCGTAAGCGCTGGATTTCAGCGCCGCTAAAACCGCTCCTGAAATGGGCATCTTAGCGAGATACCCATTCCCCAAGTCTGTGTACTGGCAATAACTGATTCATTTATTCGAAAGTTTCTTAAGATTAAAAAGTTTAGTACTCGTCAGGTAATTGATCGATCTCGTCCATTCTAAAAACCGGACCATCTTTACATACGTACTTAGATCCGATATTACAACGTCCGCATTTACCAATACCGCACTTCATACGAAGCTCCAGTGTTGTATAAACCTGAGTTCTTGTAAATCCAAGCTCCTCAAGGCCCTGAAGTACGAATTTGATCATGATCGGCGGTCCACAGACTAATGCGACTTTGTTGGTATCAAAGCCGATTTCTTTTAAATAAGTCGGTACGAAACCTACATGTCCGTCCCAGCCTTCCTGCTCACGGTCGATGGTCAGGTAGACGTTTACGTCTTTTGCATTCATCCACACTTCCTGGATCTCTTTTAATTTTACAAGATCATCTGCGGAACGGGAACCGTAGAGAATATCTACAGTGCCATAGTCATCGCGATTGTCAAGAACGTAGTTGATTACGGAACGAAGTGGTGCAAGACCGATACCACCGGCAATAAACAGAAGATTTTTGCCTTTCAGCTTATCCTCTACCGGAAAATGGTTACCATATGGTCCACGTACTGTGATCTCATCTCCCACCTGAAGGCTGTGAAGATAAGAGGTCAGCTCACCACATTTCTTAATACTGAATTCCTGATACTCTTTATTTGTAGGAGAGGAAGTAATGGAAAACATACCTTCGCTTACACCTGGGGCGCAGACCATAGCGCACTGGCCTGGCATATGCTCAAAAAGCTTTCCTCCATCCGGTGCTGTTACACAGAATGTTTTTACATCCGGAGTCTCCTCGTGAATATCTGTGATCACGCCAACCTGCGGGATCAGAGTATCCAGAGTATAATTTTTATGACAGGTACACTCGCTCATTACTTTTCACCTCCATGCTTTTCAAAAGCCTTGATCACCTTCACAATATTTAAAGATGACGGACATTTTTCCACGCAGCGGCCACAGCCTACACAGGAGTACATACCGTTGTTATTAGCAGGGAAATATACAAGCTTGTGCATAAATCTCTGACGGAATCTCTGCAGCTGGCTGGTACGGTTATTTCCGTGAGCCATCATTGTGAAATCGGAATACATACAGGAATCCCAGCAACGGTAACGCTTTACACCGTGTCCTGTGTCGTAATCCTTGATGTCATAGCACTGGCAGGTCGGACATACAAAGGTACAGGTTCCGCATGCCAGGCATGGTTTATATAAAGTCTCCCAGACAGGAGAATTAAACTTCGCATCTGTAGCATTTCCATCCCATCCTTCCAGGGAAAGATGTGTATATGGAAGCTTTTCTACAATGTTATGGATTGCTTCTTTTTCAGCATCCACTTTTGCCTGATCGCCGTCAGCCGGGGTAAGAAGTTCTTTTACAGCTTCTGTAAGAGCCTCTCCTTTTTCCGTAAGGGCTTTCCAGTAAAGGCTTCCCTCCACCATCCAGGCTGCTACATCGGCAATTCCTTTTCCATCGGCGTCTGCTTCCGGATCTGCTGCATCTGTTCCAAAAACCTTACAGAAACAGGATTCCTCCGGCTCATGACAAGCCAGGGCAACGATAGTTCCATGGTCTCTTCTTGCTGCATAGAAAGTATCAACAGGATCAGCAAGAAAAACCTTATCCAGAACTGCAACCCCTTTTACATCGCAGGCCTTCATGCCAAATACAACGAACGGACGGCTTCTCAGCTCTTCCGGCTCTACGGTCAGCTTCTTTCCATCACGAACACAGGTGTAAAGTGTTTCGCTCTGTGGGAAAAAGGCATCTTTGCCGGATTTTACGGTTTTCAATGTCTCAAGGTCTGCCTCTTCTCCTTCATTCCAAAGGCCGAAGTTGGTCTGTCCTGCCTTTTTGATCGGAAGGATCAGATCCTGGCTTTCTGCGATTTTCCGGAATAATGCTTCCAGATTTTCTTTTTCAATCTTATACATACATTATCCCCTTTCTGCCACTACACCTGGCTCTACATCATCAAATGTAAAGCTGGTCAGCGGGCCTTTTGACTCAGCATCTGCTCCTGCCTGATATTCGCCGTAGAAGGTATCAATATCCTTGATGAACTTACGGTTAAACAGATGAAGCGGAATCCCCTGCGGGCAGACACGGCTGCACTCACCGCAGTCTGTACATCTTCCTGCAACGTGGAATGCACGGATAATGTGGAACATTTTTTCTTCAAAGGAATCCACATTTGCCTTCTGCGCACTGTCAAACTTGTTGCTGTCGAATACACATTTACGACAGCTGCAGGCTGGACATGCATTGCGGCAGGCATTGCAGCGGATACATTTGCTCAGCTCCTTCTGGAAAAATGCGAAGCGCTCTTCCGGGCTCATCTTCTCAATTTTCTCCACCTCTGCAAAACGGTCTGCATCCTTTGTATCCTTGGATTCGCCGATGATCTCGTCGTAGATCATGTGCTCTTTTCCTTTGCATACATGGCAGCGCTCCAGCATTGCATCCTTGTAAGCGACTGTTTTGTCACCATAGATTGTGGAAATGTTAAGTTTTTCACAATCATCGGTAAGCTCAGCGCCGGAAATGCTCTGGATTCCCTTGATGCCCATTTTACGAAGCTTCTCCACATCCAGCTTGCCTTTACAGCCAACACCGATAATGTAGGCTTTTTCACGGTCTACACGGTGCTCCTTGATCAGCTGGTTGAAGCTGTAGGTATCACAAGGCTTCAGACAGACAAGGGTTTTTCCCTCTAATTTGGAAGCCTCGATCATCATTTTACTTAAGTTCTGTCCGCAGAAACCATTATAGACAAATTCGTCCAGGCTTTCTGCAGTTTCGAAATATGCTGCTTCCGGATTGTAAGGCAGGTCTCCGGCTTTCCAGCCAAGAACACGTACTACGGTTCCATCAGCCAGCAGTTCTTTTGCACGAGCGATCAGTTCCTGCATCTTAAATCCTCCAATCTGACGTTTTTACCCAGAGAATGGATTTTTTCCACAAATTCATTCATGGTCTGGGAGAATTTTACACCTTCTGCTGCAGATACCCACTCAACACGGGTACGGCCATTTTCCACACCGATGAAGTCCAGCATGGAGAAAAGAAGTGTCATACGTCTTCTCGCATAATAGTTTCCGGTTGTGTAGTGGCAGTCTCCCGGATGGCAGCCGCACATAATCACACCGTCAGCACCTTTTTCAAAGGCACGGAGGATAAACATTGGATTTACACGGCAGGAGCATGGTACACGGATGATCTTTACATCAGCCGGATAAGAAAGACGGCTGCTTCCTGCAAGGTCTGCACCTGCGTAGCTGCACCAGTTACAGCAGAATGCCACGATCTTCGGTCTGAATTCTTCTTTTGCTTCTATCGACATATTGCATCTACCTCCGCTAAAATCTGTCTGTTGGAGAATCCCTGGAGATCCATTGCTCCGGACGGGCAGGTTACGGTACATGCACCACAGCCCTGGCAAAGAGCATTGTTTACAACAGCAATTCTTCTTGTCTCACGGATTCCGTGGTCATTTACCTGTTTTTCCTCATAGGAAATCGCACCATACGGACACACATTTGCACACTGGGAGCATCCGTTGCAAAGAAGCTCGTCAGAATGTGCGGTACATGGGTTGGTGGTCAGCTTGTCTTTTGCAAGAAGGCCGATTGCCTTTACTGCTGCTGCGCCAGCCTGTGCAACTGTCTCCGGAATATCCTTTGGTCCCTGGCAGACACCGGAAAGGAAAATACCAGCTGTAGGGGACTCTACCGGACGAAGCTTTGCATGTGCTTCTGTGAGGAAGTTGTTGGTATCAATACTTGCGGTAAGCATAGTTGCAATTTTTCTTACATCCTTGTTTGGCTCGATGGCAGCTGCAAGAACTACCATATCAGCCTCCATAAGAATCTGTTTATTTTCAAGCAGGTCAGAAGCCTGAACCATAAGAGTTCCATCTGGCTGTGGGATTACCTTTCCAACCTGGCCTTTTACATAATTTACACCGTAATCTTCAACAGCTCTTCTGTAGAACTCATCGAAGTTTTTACCGGGAGTACGAACGTCAATGTAGAAAACAGTTACATTTGTATCCGGGTATTTGTCACGGATCAGCATTGCATGTTTTGCAGTGTACATACAGCAGATCTTGGAACAGTAGCTCTTTCCTCTGTCGTCAGAGCAACGGCTTCCCACACACTGTACAAATACAATGTTTTTCGGAGCTTTTCCATCGGAAAGTCTCTCAAGATGACCCTTTGTAGGTCCTGCTGCATTCATGATACGCTCAAGCTCAAGAGAGGTGATAACGTCCTTACTCTGGCTGTAAGCGTACTCATCATATTTATCCAGCGGAATCACGTCAAAACCGGTTGCAACCACGATTGCACCGTATTTCTGTGTAACGATCTCATCCTTCTGCTCATAATCAATTGCACCTGCGGCACAAACCTTGGAGCAGACACCGCATTTTCCGGTTTTAAATTTGGTACAATGCTCGCGGTCGATTACCGGAACATTTGGGATAGCCTGAGCGAACGGAATGTAGATAGCACTTCTGTTGTTCAGACCGCGGTTAAATTCGTTTGGATTTTTCTTGGACGGACATTTCTCAGAACAAACGCCGCATCCGGTACATTTGCTCATATCCACGCTTCTTGCTTTCTTGCGGATATCAACGGTGAAGTCACCTACAAAGCCGCTTACCTTCTCAACTTCACTGTATGTATAGATGTTGATTTTCTCATGTGCTGCTGCCTCTACCATTTTCGGTGTAAGGATACACGCGGAGCAGTCCAGAGTTGGGAAGGTTTTGTCCAGCTGGGACATTCTTCCACCAATACTTGGAAGCTTCTCTACAATATCAACCTCATAACCAGCCTCTGCAATGTCAAGGGCTGACTGGATTCCGGCAATACCTCCGCCGATTACAAGAGCTCGTTTGGTTACAAGGCTCTCGCCTGGCTGAAGAGGAGCATCCAGATTTACTTTTGCGATTGCGGCTCTTGCAAGGATCACTGCCTTTAAGGTAGCCTCTTCCATATCCTTGTGGATCCAGGAGCAATGCTCACGGATATTGGCAATCTCTACCATATATGGGTTTAATCCCGCTTTCTGTGCTGCCTTTCTAAAGGTAGCCTCATGCATACGCGGGGAACAGGAACAGACTACGATTCCTGTCAGATTTTTTTCATGGATGGCGTTAATGATCTTGGCCTGTCCTGCTTCGGAGCACATGTACTGATAATCTTCCGCATGAACAACGCCTGGCTCTTTTGCTGCCATCTCTACTACTTTTTTTACATCAACTGTGGCTGCAATATTGGTACCACAATGACATACGAATACACCTATTCTCTGCACCTGTTTTTCACCTCCTGTATCTTCTGAATGCACTTACCAGCAGCTGCTGCGGTGTGTCTTCATCAAGCAGCTCCGGAATTTCGTCTGCGGTCAGATAGTTCTGTTCGCGCTCGCGGACAACCAGCTGTCTGGCTGCGTCGATCAGTTTTCCCGGTTTAACATCTCTTGGACAGCGTTCTACACATGCAAAGCAGGAGAGGCATTTCCATAAGGATTTTGACTGTGCAAGAGCTTCAATGTCGCCGTTCTGTACATAAGTTACAAACTGGTGAGGCTTGATATCCATCTCGTTAAATGCAGGACAGGTTGCGGAGCATTTTCCGCATTTCATACATTTCAGGGGATTTACTCCGGAAATTTCTTTGATTCGCTCTGCTGCATTCTGAGTATTTCCATATGTATAAGCCATTACTTCGCCACCTCCTCTTTTACTCCGAGAGCTTCTGCAAGAAGTTCTGTAAAATAGTAAACAGGAAGATCGCCGGTTCCGTTCTTTTTCAGGTTATACATGCAAAGTGGACAGGCTGTGATCAGCATATCTGCTTCAAAGCCCTTTGCACTGTCCATGATCTTTTCACACATATTCTGTGCCATTTCTTTTTCTTTTAGGGAAATGTAGCCGCCGCAGCACTCATTGCGGTATGGGTATACCACAGGTTCTGCGCCAAGGGCACGGATGAAGTCTTCCATAATGGTTGGATTCTCCGGATTATCAAATGACATGATCTTTCCTGGTCTTAAAAGAAGGCAGCCATAATATGCACCGATTTTTTTGCCGGTTAAAGGATTTACCACTTTCTTTTTGATCTCATCAAATCCAACTTCATCACGGAGTACTTCCAGATAATGAAGGACATTTGTCTCTCCTTCATATGGAGTATCCAGTTTCAGATAATTATTTGCTCTGGTGCGGATGTCGTCCACGTTTTTCATGTCGTCGTTCACACGTTTGAGCACATGATGACAGGCTGAACAGACTGTGATCAGATCCTGTTCTTTTTCTTTTGCGTCATTTAAAGCCCGGACGGAAGAAAGTTTGGTGGCAATCTCATCGCTGCCAAGAGGATATACGCCGCCGCAGCACTGCCAGTCTTCTATCTCTTCCATTTCGAAGCCCAGTGCTTTTGCAGAAGCTCTGGCATAGGCATCCAGATCTTTTGCCTTATTCTTCAGGGTACATCCTGGATAATAACTGTACTTCATGCTTCTTGTTCCTTTCTTGTCACTGTTCACTAAATGTGCTTTTCTAAATTCACATATGTAAACAGCAGCTATTTGGGTTGCTTTCGCAAAGTGGAACCCGACTTACCGCTTTCCGCGATAGAAGCCGGGGATGTCTTTGCTGGTATAGTTGAATGTAATGCTTCGATTCTGCACTTGAAATTATTTTTTTCTTTACAAAATGCACTCTACAAAGCTAAGGTGAAAAATTACTGTTTCTTCCGTTCACATCTGTCTGCTTCGCGGAATAATATCTGGGAACAATAACTTTTAAAGCTCAATCTGTGCGATTACTTCCTTCAGGGCATCGGCACTCTTCTTCAGCAATGCAATTTCCTCTTTATTCATACGCATCTGAACTTTTCCCTGTGTTCCATTTGGTCCTACAAGAGTAAGGGTACTCAGGCACACATCTTCAATCCCATACTCACCGTGAAGCATGGAGGATACAGTTGCAAGGGAATCGGAAGCTGCCAGGATCAGACCTACCAGCTGGCAAACGGTAGCAGATACTGCGTAGAAGGTTGCACCTTTCTTTGCAATAACTTTTCCGCCGGATTTCTGTACATATTCCAGCATGGCTTCTTTATCCAGAGGTTTCACATCCTTGCCGTGAGCTTTCATTTCTTCATAATACTCATCTGTGCTGAGACCGGAAATGTAAGCGCCTGTCCATGGAATGAAGGAGGTGTCTCCGTGCTCGCCAAAAACATAAGCGTGGATATTTCCCTGGGCTACTTTGAAGTGCTCGGAAAGTCCATAGCGAAGTCTTGCTGTATCAAGAATAGTTCCGGATCCCATGATCTGATTCTCCGGAAGACCGGAAATCTTGGTAAATACATAGGTCATAATATCTACCGGGTTGCTTACGATAATATACTTTGCGTCTGGAGCTTCTTTTACGATCTGAGGAGTGATGCTCTTCAGAATGTTTACGTTTGTCTGAGTAAGCTCAATTCGTGTCTGTCCTGGTTTACGGGCGATTCCGGAAGTAATGATCACGATGTCTGAATCTTTGGCATCTGCGTAATCTCCGGCCACCAGAGATACAGGGCTTCTAAAGCAGGTTCCCTGCTCAATGTCCATAACCTCTCCTTCAACCTTCTCCTTGTTGATGTCGATCAGAACAATCTCGGAAGCGATCTCATCGTGTGCCAGTGTGTAAGCGATAGTGGAGCCAACGCTTCCAGCTCCGATAATGGTAATTTTGCTGCTCATAAAAAACTCCTTTCATGGGGTTGTGGGATTGTGTCAACTTTTCCCTCTGTTTTGTTACTTTTCCGTGGGATTGGTTGGTTTTCCCTGTGTGATGTCCTTTGTTTCTTGTTTATTTTTTAACAATCACAGTTAGAAAAAAAGCGGGTAAAAACTTTATTTTCTGCCTTGTGACATGGCCTAAACCAGAAACACAGAGAATTTTCTTCCTGTTTTCCTGGTTCAAGTCATGTCACTATGTGTTTCTTGACAAACAATTCTCAACAAAAGGACTTTTCCCTCTTCGTCTCCGCATAAAATATTGGTTTTCTCCGCTCTCATTAAGATACCACAATGACAATCTTTTAACAACTATTTTTTTTAATTTTTATCATTATTTTGGGGCTTCTACATATTGCATAAATATAGGGGCTCTGTTTTGTATGATTTTATGTAGATTACTTCTGTAAATCCCATTGTCCCCAGATTGGCGTCTCCCTTTTTCAGATATGCATTAATTTCCTTATTATTTACAATTTTCTGGTACTTCAAGTAGATCAGTTCTCCTTTTTAGCTTTTTTCTCAAGATAATTATAAGGAAAAAAAGCAGCTTGTTGTCTCGGACATGTAAAATTTTGTTTAAATTTGAGAAGAAGAAAGCATCTGTCAGTTACGATTCGACAGATGCTTTTTTCTAAAACATGTTTAAAAAATCATGGATCTCACCAATGCTTTTTCTTGCCCGAATCAGTAGGCGTACAGCTTCACAATATTCTTCAGATTCTCCACGGCATAATCCATTCCTTCAACGGTAATGTGTTCGCATGGTCCGTGGAAGGCATAACCGCCGGTTCCAAGGTTCGGACAAGGCAGTCCCATGAAGGAAAGTCTTGCGCCATCTGTGCCGCCGCGGATTGCAACTGTCTCAGGATTCAGTCCGGACTGCTGCACAGCCTTCTTCGCATTATCGATCAGATGCATACAGGGCTCAATCATCTCTTTCATATTACGATACTGCTCTTTCATAGTAAGCGTCACAGTACCTTCACCATATTTTTCATTGAGAAGTTTGGCAATATGCCACATCATCTCCTGGCGGCAGGCAAACATGGCACTGTCATGGTCGCGGATGATATAGTCAAGGCTTGCCGTGGATACATCTCCGCTCATTTCGCAGAGATGGAAAAATCCCTCATACTCTTCTGTATTGGCCGGAGTATCTCCTGCTGGAAGCATGTTGTTAAACTCCATGGCAACCAGCGCTGCATTGATCATGGTATTCTTACTGCTGCCTGGATGTACGGAAAAGCCTTTGATCTTTACCTTTGCACCTGCGGCATTGAAGTTCTCGTATTCAATCTCATTCTCAGCGCCGCCGTCTACGGTGTAGGCAAAATCAGCCCCAAAGCCTTCTACATCGAAGAAGTCTGCACCACAGCCGACCTCCTCATCCGGGGTAAAACCGATGCAGATTTTTCCATGAGGAATGTTCTCAGTGATAATCTGCTCTGCCATAGTCATGATTTCTGCTACACCAGCCTTGTCATCAGCCCCAAGAAGCGTAGTTCCATCTGTAGTGATCAAGGTTCTGCCTTTTAAAGAGGAAAGGTGTGGGAAATCTTTCAAAGTAAGGGCATATTCGCTCTCTCCCAGTTTCACATCTCCACCGTCATAATTCGGGATGATCTGAGGATTTACGTTCTCTCCTGAGAAATCAGGTGCCGTGTCCATATGTGCAATAAAACCAATGGCCGGCTTATCCTCAAGTCCTTCTGTTGCCGGGATTATACCATAAACATAGCACTTGTCATCAATGCGCACAGCCTGAACTCCTATCTTTTTCAGTTCCTCTGCCAACTGGTTTCCCAGGTCAAACTGGCGGCTGGTGGATGGCACGTTCTCCTGCTCATCCTCGCTTGTGGTATATACTTTCACATAATTTAATAAACGTTCGTATGCACGCATTTTTGCTTTTCTCCTTCTCATGTATTCTTTATTTTCAAGCAGCTCGGCTAAATAATTTTACAGCTCTTCCAGTTTCTCCAGTTCCCCGCCAAATGAAGTATCCATACATTCTTCAAAAGACGCTTCCTTCTTCATCTTCTCCAGTGCCACTCCCGCCTTCTTTACAGTCTGCACCGTTCCGGCACCTGCTATGCAGCCGCCAGGACACGCCATGCCTTCCAGCAGATATCCGTTGTATTTCCCTGCTTTGGCTGCCATCAGCATCTTTTTACACTCCTGAAGTCCGTTAGCACTGACTACCTTCACCTCGCGATCCGGATCCATACGCTTTACAGCTTTCACAACTGCGGCTGCCACACCGCCGCTAACAGCAAAGCCACGACCGTCACTACTGGCCTGGGTAAGAGGCTCTTCCTCCGGAAGGCTGGCAAAATCAACATCCTTGGCATCAAACATGCCTTTCACCTCTTCAAAGGTGAGAACGAAGTCCACATAGCTTCGAACCGACTTACGGCTTGCCTCCAGCTTCTTGGCTGCACATGGTCCTACAAACACGATCTTGCAGTCTGGCTCTTCCTGCTTCAGAAGTCTGGCAGTCAGTACCATGGGAGTAAGCGCCATGGAAATGCAGTTGGCAAGCTGTGGAACCGTCTTTTTTGCCATAACAGACCATGCCGGGCAACAGGAGGTTCCCATAAACGGAATTTTCTCCGGCACTTCCTTCATGAAGTCCTTAGCCTCCTCAATGGTGCAAAGATCTGCACCCACAGCCACTTCCTTAATATCCGTAAATCCAAGCGCCTTAAAAGCTCCCCGAAGCTGGGTATTCTTCAATTCCGGTTCAAACTGACCTGCCACAGCCGGCGCTACAATGGCATAAACTGGTGTATCACTTTTTAATGCCATAATGGTCTGATAAATCTGTCCCTTATCTACAATGGCACTGAACGGACAGCTTACCAGGCACATTCCACAGGAAACACACTTGTCATAGTCGATCTCTGCTCTGCCATACTCGTCTGAATGGATGGCATTCATTCCACAGGCCTTGGCACACGGACGCTCCTGCTTGATAATGGCATTATATGGACAGGATTCCAGACACTTTCCACATTTGATGCATTTCTCCTGATCGATCACAGACCGCCCGTTTTCCATGTGGATAGCCTGCTTGGGACAGACCTCCTGACAAGGATGTTCCAGACAGCCCTGGCAGCCCTCTGTGACAATCACACGCTTCTCCGGACAGGAGTTGCAGGCGAATTTAATAATATTGATAAGGGGCGGCTCATAATATTTCTCTTCGATCAAGCTGGCTTCTACGCCCTTGGAAATTGGCGCATGCTCGGAAATGTTTCGAAGAGGCAGTCCCATTGCCACACGCAGTCTCTCTCCTACGATAGCTCTCTCCAGAAAAATACTGTCACGATATGTTGCAATCTCTCCTGGAAGAATTTTGTACGGAAGATCATCCATCTCTTTCTCAATGTCGCCCTCATAGGCAAGCCGGGCAATTTCAGTAAAAATCTGGTGTCTGATTTTTGTCTTTGATGAGTATAGTCCTCTCATTCTTTTTCTCCTTATGCTGTAGTATTTTGCACCAGCCAGATTTTACCGCAATCAATCTAACTGTCTTTATAAAGTTTTCTTTCTCCGCTTTTTTAAATAGTTGATATAAATTCATCAAGTATTTATTATACCACCTATCATACAAAAAAATTATAATTTAAGCAAATCTTTTTCCAATTTCTTTTCCTGGAGCATGTATGAAAAAGGCTTTCTTTTAGTGTGTTGAAAGTTGTTCAAATGTGTCCCTCCTGAAGAACTTTTCACCCTCCCAACACATTAAATAAGAAATGCACGCAAAAAAAGACACTGTACAGATTTCTCCACACAATGTCTTTCTTCAAAATTTTCACATAAAATAGTATTTCATCCACCTATCTGGCAATCCAGATCACAGACGGAATGCACTGCTTTTTTTAAAAGTTCCATATGCTCCGGTTCTGGAGGAAGTATCTCCGGCAGCTTGTATTCTCTTCCAAGCCAGTCGTACTTATCCTGTCCCAGACGGTGATATGGAAGAAGGTGAATCTTCTTCACACCTGGCAATGTAGATGCAAAGGAAGCAATAGACTTGATTTCCTCCACACTGTCATTGAACGTTGGAACAACAGGTACACGAATCACCAGATTGGTCTGGCCAGAAAGAGCTACCTTTCTGGCGTTCTCCAGAGCCAGTCCATTGGGCTTGCCTGTAAACTGCTTATGCTTCTCCTGATTGGTATGCTTGATATCCATCAGGTAAGTATCCAGATAAGGCAGTACCATCTCTATATTTTTCCAGGGAACACAAGCCATACTCTCGATAGCTGTATTAATTCCACGCTCTTTCGCTGCGCGAAGAAGGTCACGGGCAAATTCCGGCTGACAGAGACATTCGCCGCCGGAAAGTGTCATTCCGCCGCCGGAACGGTAGTAGTATGGGCGATCCTTCTCTACCAGTTCGATCATCTCGCGGACCGTTACGTCTCGTCCCATGGTCTTCACACCGTCTGGAGTTTTCATTGTCTGGATCTTATATTCCTGGGATTCCGGATTGCAGCACCACTGACATCTGAGCACACAGCCTTTCAAAAACACAATGGTACGGATTCCAGGACCGTCATGGATGGAATAGCGCTGGACGTCGAAAATACGTCCTGTAGTGTCTAAATATTCCATAGATTTCTCCATTATACGGAAGTGCCAGCAGACTTCTCTTAACGAAGCCACCAGCAATTCCATTTATATTTTTCGCAGAAAGTTCCCATTCACAGCCACACTTATCATCTCGCTAAGAAGTGAGCTATGGGGCAATTATAACTCTCCTGCATAAGAGTCTGCTGACTTTCTTTTTAGAATCCCTGCTCAGTTCTTCTGATAATGTCATCCTGCAGCGATTTGGAAAGTGTAGTAAACAGTGCACTGTAACCAGCCACACGTACAACCAGATGCTTATAGTTCTCCGGATGTGCCTGTGCATCGAGCAGTGTCTCTCTGCTTACAACGTTAAACTGCATATGCATTCCCTTCTGATCGAAGTAGGAGCGGATCAGTGCAACGAACTTCTCAAGACCCTCACGTCCAGACAATGCTGACGGATGGAATTTCTGATTGAACAGAGTACCATTGGATACGATGAAGTGATCCAGTTTTGCAACAGAGCTTGCTGCTGCAGTAGGTCCGTTCACATCCTTACCTGCGGATGGGGAAACACCATCTGCAACCGGAGTATGTGCATATCTTCCATCTGGTGTAGCACCAGTCTGTCCGCCAAGGGGTACGTTTGCAGAAACCGGATAAAGTCCTGCCTGGTACTGTCCACCACGTGGGTTCTTAAAGTTCTGAAGCGGTCTTGTATATGTGTAAGCCACATCTCTTGCGAAGTAGTCCACTTCCGGAATATCATTTCCGAATTTCGGAACTTCTGCGATCATATCGTGGATTTCCTGGTATCTTGCCATCTTCTCAGGTGCCATCTGGGCATTCATAACAGATTTCAGGACAGCTGCTGCAGTATCCGCATCAACCTTGGCACCGCTCTCAGTCATCTCTCTTAAGATGCCGGTTGTGATCTCTTTCACAGACTGCTCATCCAGGCCTTTGCCATAGTTCCATGCAAGAGCTTCCTTCAGCTCCTCCATCGTAAACTTCTTCTCTTCATAGACCAGCTGACGAATTGCATACAGGGAATCTGCCATGTTTGCAATACCAAAGCCCTGGGGACCGGTAAAGTTATAAACTGCGCCGCCTTCCTGTACGGTCTTTCCACGTTTGATACAGTCATCGATCATACTGGAAAGGAATGGAAGCGGACAACGCTTTGCATGAGCCACGTCAATGGCATTATCTGCATTTACAAGAAGGGAAATGCAGTACTCCATCTGTTTCTTGTATGCATCATAGAATTCATCGAATGTAGCCATCTGGGTTACATCGCCGGTAGGAATTCCGACCATCTCGCCCTGATCCATACCATTGGCAAATACAAGCTCCAGCGGACGGCACATATTAAAGAATGCTGCATCATGCCATCCCTCTGTCTTACCTGCTTTCTGTGGCTCTACGCAACCGATGATATTATACTCACGGGCATCTGCAAGGGAAAGTCCTCTGTTCTGCAGTGCTGGGATGATTACCTCGTCGTTATAATAAGCCGGAAGTCCGATACCCGTTCTGGTAAGCTCTGCTGCCTTGATCAGAAGGTCATGAGGAGAACCATTCCATACACGGATGGAAAGGGACGGAGCCGGAAGATGTACATGCATGGATGCCTCAATACACATAAAGGAAAGGTCATTGGTCACATCATTGCCATCTTTATCCTGACCTCCTACGATCAGGTTCTGGAACAGACTGTAGCCTGCGAAGCCTTCTGCGGAAGCAGCATCACGGACTTTATTCAGGTCATTTAATTTTACCCAGATGCAATCAAGAAGCTCCTGGGCTGCTGTTCTGGTAATCGCGCCGCTCTCAATATCCTTCTTATAATAAGGATACATATACTGGTCGAAACGTCCTGGGGAAATGGAATGTCCGCTAGACTCCATCTGGAGAAGCTGCTGCACAAACCAGAAGGACTGACACGCCTCCCAGAAATTGGTAGCTCCCTTCGCCGGAACCTTGCTGCAATTGGATGCAATCACAAGAAGCTCTGCTTTACGCTGTGGATCTGTACATTTCTCTGCCATTTCAAGGGCAAGCTTTGCATATCTGTCTGCATAATCAATCACTGCCTGGCAGCTCATGATAACTGCTTCCAGGAAACGGGAACGCTCTGCGTAATCTCCATCCCCCACATTGCATTTATCCAGCTCAGCCTGTGCTTTCGCCATAATGCCTTCGTATCCAATTTCAAGAACTTCCCAATACTTTACTGTAACGTGTCCTACACCATTGTAGAAATAATTTCCTGGTGTAAAAATGTTGTGATCGATGGCACGGATTGCTTCCGGTGCCATATATGCTGTGGCAAGCTCACTGGTAGTCTTGCCTTTCCAGTATTTGTGTACCTCGCGAAGATCTGCTTTGGCCTGCTCTGAAATATAGAATGGATCAGCAGTTCTGGTGGCAACCGTATCCAGCTCGTCTTCCAGCCACTGGTAGGAAAATTCCGGGAATGTCTGGCATCCTCTCGGTGCAATGGAGTTACTTCCCACGATCAGTTCCTCATCACGGATGATGATCGGAATATTATGTAAAATGTGGGAAAAAGCTTTCGCTCTTCTGGTAATGATCGGCTGGTCTTCCGTCTCCTTATAGGACTCTGTGATCAGCTTCGCTCTGTAAGATTCGATCTCCGGCATCTTGGCATAGAGATGATCTACCAGGCGGGTAATTCTGGAAGATTTGGGAATCTCACTTGTATTGTATTTTTCCATGGTTCTCCTTTCTCATGGATGTCCCGGCATATGAAATAGTATTCTGTATCTCAAAAACACAATATTCTCTCTGTCGGCAACATAAATGTCCGTTGTTCCATGACATAGTTTTCTATGCTCATTATACGTCATTTGCTATGCGGTGTCAACATAATTCAACACCAGTTTTGTTGTTTTAGTTGGTGTTTTTGGTTGATTTTTGTGGTTTTTCGTTGTTTTTATTAAAAAGCACAATTAAACCAAAAAGCGTTTTCCGATTTTCATATTTTGATTTCGGAAAACGCTTTTCAAATTATATCTCCACACAAATTATATAGCAGTTCAGTGCCATACGTTGAAAGTTATCAATTTATTTGAAATATATGTGTATTCTTTCTCTCTGCCCCGTCTTGATATTTTCAGCCAATGCAACAGCAAGAAATCCAGATCCTCCTGCAACTTTTATTTTGCTGCCATTTGGTGACATCTTTGCTACACCCCAGTTACTTCTTGCATACGATATTCCCCCTCTGAGTTTCCAACCTTTTTTCAGATTAAATTTAAATGCGATACTCTTATTTTTATATTTGGAATAACGCAGATTATAAATTGCATTCTTTTTAAAAGCAGTTCCTTTAATTGTGAGCTTTCCCACCTTTGCAGAAGAAACAGGATTTACATATTTATACACGGTAAATGTACATTTGTAAGTTTCCCGTTCAGTTTTCACAGTAATAGTTGTTGTGCCAGCTTTTTGGGGCGTAGCCCAAATAGCATTATCCTTTATCTTTACAGTTGCAACTTTTGTATTACTGGATTCCACAACTACTTTTCTTTTTCCAATGTAGGCAATAAGTTCATCCGGATTGTAGCATCTGCGATTTTCCATAGTTTTAGAAGAATAAATAGTTGCATTTGTCTTAAGAATTTTAAATACCTCTTTTGCGTAAGCAGGCACGGTCATTGCAAACATCATAGCAAATGTCAGCACAACCGTTATTATTTTTTTTAGTGACTTTTTCATTTTCAACACTCCCTTCATGATATGGACATTACAGAATACAATATATATATGCATTTTTGATTTTATAACAGTTTATACCCATTTACAATCTGTGCCAAAATGTGTGCGCAATTCTTTCGCGGGTTTGTCACATTCTGTTTTTTATCAATAAAAAAACTGCCATATCAGATTTCTCCAATACAGCAGTTTCCTCATCTTCTTATTTACCAGCTATGTAAAATACCAGTGCCTCATTCACATCTTAGTGGCAGTGTCCGCCGCAGCTTCCACAATTACCATTGCAGCCTTTTCCGCTTTTTTTATCCTTCACAATACTTCTCACTGCCAGACCTGCTATTACGACTACGATAGCACCAACAACTACTGTTCCCATATGATACTCCTTTCAGATTACCTATAAGCTCCTTTATGTTGTTAGTATATTCTAACATTCATTAGATGTCAATATTTATTTTATATTCCTTACACATTCAGCTTCATCTGTCCGTCTTTAATATATCCCATATTTCGCATTCCGCGGTAAATCACATAGGATAACAGTCCCGGAAGTAGGAAGTGGAACAATACAATTTTCAGAATTACCAGCACCGGTGATTCTGTTGCCACCATAGTCTGGTAAGTCATGATCTGTCCAACCAGACCAGAGGTTCCCATTCCGGAACCAGTTGCATTGTTTGTCATATGGAAAGGCCCGATAATGGCAATTGGGCCTAAAATAGCAGATGCCAGTGTAGGAGGCAGCCAGATCAGCGGACGCTTCATAATATTAGGGATCTGCAGCATGGAAGTTCCAATTCCCTGGGCAAAAAGACCGCCCACGCCATTATCCTTAAAACTTGTCACTGCAAATCCAATCATCTGACAGCAGCATCCGATCGTTGCCGCACCCGCTGCCACGCCATTCAGCCCCAGAATAATTCCAAGAGCTGCAGAACTAATTGGCAAAGTCAGTACCATTCCCATGATGACAGAAACCACAATTCCCATTAGGATTGGCTGCTGCTCAGTTCCCCAGTTTACCAGGTTGCCAAGCCATGTCATGAAGCTTGATACTCCCGGTCCTACCAGTATCCCTACAGCACCACCGGAAAGGATGGTGATTGCTGGTGTAATAAGAAGATCCAGTTTTGTTTTTCCGGCAACCAGCCTCCCAATCGTAATTCCCACATATGCAGCCACAAACGCTCCAAGAGGCTCGCCAGGACCGGATAACACTAATGCCCCTGTATCAGACAACAGGGTTCCTGCAATCAGGTTAGATGCATAGGCACCAATCATTCCAGCTGCCGCAGCCGACAACAGCACATAAGTAGATTCCCGGAATTTATACGCAACACCGATGCCGATTCCGGCACCTGTAAGCCTCTGGGCAACCACTGCAAATGCACTTAAATAAGTGCCATATGTACCGCCCATCAAATCACCAATCTGTTTCAAAATAGTTCCGATGATCAAAGTAGAAAACAACCCCAAAGCCATTCCGCTTAAACCATCAATAAAAATATTGTTTAAAACCTTCTTTATCGCTTTCATACTCTCTCCTTGTCCCCACCATCTAAAGCATGTAAAAAATTAATCTTGCAATCTGCAAAATACACCGAAAAGTGGGGCATGCAGACTGCGAGATTGTTTTTTCCGAACACGCTCTAATATAGATCCATCTTCTTCCTTCCCAGTTCAAGAAATACCTTCGTCCCTTTTCCAAGCTCCGACTCTATCCTGATTCCGTGATCCAGCCTTTTCATAATCTTTCCGCAAAGATAAAGCCCAATTCCAGTAGACCTGTTCTCTTCACGTCCATTATAGCCAGTAAACCCCTTTTCAAAAACCCGGGGCAAATCTTCGGCACGGATTCCGATTCCAGTATCTTCGATCACCAGCGTATGCGGCCTGGATATGCTCATATAGATGGATATTTTTCCTTTTTTTGTGTATTTCAGTGCATTTGATAAAATTTGTCCCAACACAAAGCCAAGCCATTTTTCATCTGTAAGCACCGTTTCCGATACCTCTTGATACTCCAGAGAAAGCTTTTTCCCAATAAATATTCTGGCAAATTTGTGAATCTGCTCACGAATCAGAGAATCCATATCCACTTCCTCAAAGCGGATGTCTGAAGCCATATCCTCCGTTCGAAGATACCCCAGCACCATCTCCACGTACTGCTCCACCTTAAAAAGCTCATTCTGAATCTCCTGAGGTCTGGGCTTCTCTTCCTGAAGAAGCAGTCTTGCTGCAGCAATAGGTGTTTTGATCTGGTGAACCCACAGCGTATAAAAGTCTGTCAATTCTGTACCAAAAGCACTTCTCTGATTTTCAGCCTCTATTCTCTTCTCATCCAGACTACGGCAGATTTCCCGGTAAATAGCCTCATTTTCATTCTCCGGAGCCTCCAGATATTCTTCTGAAAAATTGCCGCAGTCTCTTATGTAAAGCAGACTTTCCTGCTTTTTCCGGTATTTATGGTAATCCCACATAAGCCCCAGGCCTGTCAGCAGCATTTCAAAAACCGCCACATAACCTACAGGCTCCAGCGGAATATCATACAGAAAAAGGATTCCAGCCGTTACCGCTACCATAAGTAAAGCCAAAACACCTGTTTTCCATCTGGTTTTCAGATATTTAATCATACCATGTACCCCAGGCCTTTTTTGGTGATAATGAAGTTCTCTACACCCAGACCTTCCAGCTTCCGACGGATTCTTGTGATGTTTACTGTCAAAGTATTGTCATCCACAAAGCTGTCGCTCTCCCACAGTTTTGTCATAATCGACTCTCTGGATACAACATGCCCCTGATGTTCAAATAGTATCTGCAATATCTTCAATTCGTTTTTCGTCAGGTCTGCAAGCTTTCCATCCACTGAAATCGTCCCATTTCCAGGATTCAGCACTACGCCGCCCCTTTCCAGAAGACTGTTGTTCTGACCAAAGGCATAGGTTCTGCGAAGCACAGCCTGCACCTTCGCAGTTAACACATCCAGATCAAAAGGTTTCGCGATAAAATCATCTGCACCCCGGCTCATGGCCATTACCATATTCATATTGTCAGCCGCTGAAGACAGAAACATCACTGGTACCTGTGAAATTTTGCGGATTTCCTCACACCAATGAAAACCGTTAAAAAACGGCAGTTTCAAATCCAGCAGCACCAGCTGTGGATCTTTTTGCACAAACTCCTGAATCACATGAGTGAAATCTTCGATCTGAAAGACCTCATATCCCCAGGATTCCAAATGTCGCTTTACTATCTGTACAATAATTTCGTCATCTTCTATTATTAATATTTTATACATTTTTAATCAAGTTTTTCTTCTAAACGGACATGTCTGCCTGCGCAGACATCACCCCAAATGAAAGTCGATTGTTCCGCGCCTTTAGCGCTACCGCGCAGGACTTTTATCCTAAATATGCCTTCAGTAATTTCAGTGTATTCTTCGCTCCATCCCTGTGTGACCGCTCGTATCCATGAGATGCGTAAACTCCCGGTCCGATCAGACCATGCTTCATATCATAGCCTGCTTTCAGTGCCGCATCCACATCAGAGCCATAATGAGGATACACATCCACAGCAAACGCAATGTCATTCTCCTGTGCAGCCTTGATCAGACCGGAAACCACCTGGTAATCATATGGTCCCATACTGTCCTTAGCGCAGATTGAAACCATGGTTTCATCACATTCCAGGCCTTTTCCAACACATCCCATATCTACGGAGATCATCTCTGTCACTCCATCTGGGATAGCGGCACATCCACCATGTCCCACTTCCTCATAAGAAGTGATCAGTACATAAATGGTACGCTCTGTCTGAATTTCTTTCTCTTTCAGATATTTAGCATAGCCGAGAAGAATAGCAGTGCTGAATTTATCATCAAGGAAACGGCTCTTGATGTATCCGCTCTCAGTCACAACTGTCCTTGGATCAAAGCAGACAAAATCGCCTGTCATGATTCCAAGTTTTTTCACATCCTCTTTATTCTTCACCGGCTCATCAAGAATGGCCTCCATCGTCTCATAAGTACGTTTGGTATCGCTATACTCGCCGTTTACATGAACAGACGCATTCTCCAGCTGGAAAGTTGCATCATATACTTTGCCGGACTTTGTATAAACCTTACAATTCTCAGCCTCTGCATTGTTTGGATTCATACCGCCGATATTAGTCAGTTTCAGATGTCCGTTGTCCATGATCTGGCAGACCATTCCGCCAAGAGTATCCATGTGAGCTGCCAGAACCACTGCATTCTCATCGTCTTTTCCTCCAAGCTTTACAAGCACAGCCCCCTTCTGGGTGATCTGCGGCTCATAGCCCAGCTTTTCAAATTCTTTTTTTACAAAATCTGCTGCCATGTGGGTAAAACCACTTGGACTTGGCACTGAAAGCAGATCCTGTGCTGTTTTCATAATGTAATCTGTGTATTTTCCCATGATATTCTCTCCTGTTTTTTACAAATTTTAGTCTTCTTACCTATCGTTCTTCACTTTCTGTATAGCAATGCGCCTCACAGAAATTACTTTTAAGCGATAACATTATATGATACCAGTGTCAAAAGGTCAAAAAGCTGTTCGTGCTTGCACGATAAGGCTTTTGAACTTGGGACACGCCAAATATGAGAAAGTAGCGATTTACGCAGTAAATCAGCGGATTTCGAATATTTGGAGGATTGCGGGAGCAGCGTAGCTGCGTAGCAATCTGGGTATCAAATGAGTGTCAAAAGACCTTTTGACACTCATATCATTATATTTACTTATTATCCTCAAATGTGATAACTTTATAAACCCATACTTTTTGCCAATTCCACAGGTCTGGCTGCGTCACATAAGCTTCCCATGAATTTCCTGCGGCACTCTGGCTTTCACCAGAATTCCAGTATCTGTGTACTCCTCCGAAAGCAGCTGCCCATATTCCCGGATCAGCTGGATCTTGCCAGCCTCCTGATAGGAAAAAATTTTTTCCACATAAATCTGCTCTTCAGAAAGGATTTTCCCCAGAAGCTGCTTTAAATCCTCCAGACCTTCCCCTGTTTTGGCCGAAACCTTAAGAGTATGGTCTGCCATACTGTCGCGCATGCGGATTGCTGCACCCACATCGACCTTGTTAAATAAAGTAATCGTCTTTTTGCCCTGGACACCAAGCTCCTGCAGGGTATCATAAACAACCTCCATCTGCTGTACCGCCTGAGGATTCGAACAGTCTACCACATGAATAATATAATCTGCATATTTCGCTTCCTCCAGGGTACTCTTAAAAGCTTCAACCAGATTATGCGGCAGTTTACGGATAAATCCAACAGTATCTGTAAGCAGGATCTGCTGTCCGTCATCTAATGTCAATGCTCTGGTTGTAGGATCCAATGTGGCAAACAGCTTATCCTCTGAAAGCACTCCGGCTCCAGTGAGGGTATTTAACAATGTAGATTTACCTGCATTGGTATAACCTACAATAGCAACAGTCTTCATCTTTCCCCGGGTACGTCCGGTACGGAGCAGTTCTCTGTGCTTCTCTACCTGGGAAAGCTCTTCCTTCAGCGCTGTGATTCTCTTTCGGATCAGACGTCGGTCGCTCTCCAGCTTCTTCTCTCCAGGACCTCGGGTTCCGATTCCTCCTCCAAGTCTGGACAAAGACGCACCTAGTCCTACCAGTCTGGATGCTCTGTAACGGAGCTGTGCAAGCTCAACCTGAATCTTTCCCTCGCTGGTAGTGGCATGTTTTGCGAAAATGTCAAGGATCAGAAGAGTTCTGTCCATTACCTTACATTCCAGCTCATGCTCCAGATTGTTCATCTGTGCCGGGGAAAGCTCATCGTCACAGATGATTCCTGTAGCATCCGTGGCCAGCATAAGAGCACGTACCTCCTCGATCTTTCCTTTTCCAATATAAGTTCCAGGATGTACAGTCTCACGGTTCTGGATAATTTTTCCCACTGTCTGAGCTCCGGCAGTATCTGCAAGCTCCTCCAGTTCATCCAGGGATTCTTTCACATTATCGTTCTCATCCAGCTGAACGCCAACCAGAATCACCTGCTCCTGTATTTCTTCAATATATTCCATAAATCCTCCTTCCGGATCATCCATAAACTAACTTTCAGTTACTTTTCTATCTGAAAATCATCTGTTAGAGTATAACACAAACCCATTCCTTTTGGGAGAGGTATATTTCAGTTACTGTTCACTGGTAACGTTCCGCGAGGCGTTTTTTGTGAACAAAGTTCACAGAAAACCCGAGAATTGCGGCGCGAAATCATGCGAATGCATGATTTCTGTGCATCGCGAAGCGCGTTACTGTGAACGGAGTGAACAGTAACATATTTCAAATCTGAAAACAACAACTACAGTTCAGATCTCATATAGTATATAATAATAGTAAAAGACCCAAAAAGGAGGAACCTATGAAAAAGAAAAATCTCAAAACTCTTGCAGCATGCCTTTGCCTGTCCTGTACACTCCTGACAGGTACTCTTCCCACCCAGGCAGCTGCTCGGACATCTGTTTCCCAAACTGCGAAATCTTCTTCCACTGTCACCAATAAGAAGACCCATTCCGGTAAGGGACAAGCTTCCAGTTCCTCTTCTGGTACCTGGAAGACCATCAAGGGCCGCCACTACTATTACAATGCCCGCGGCAAGAAAGTCAAAGGCAAAGTCAAAATCGGATCCCGCTATTACTTTTTTGACAAAAATGGAATTCAGCGTTACGGCTGGAAAAAAATCAAAAATAATTACTACTTTTTCCGTATCAGCACAGGAACCACCGGCGCATACATGCTGACCTCCACCACTATAAATGGTATCGCCCTTGATGCTTCCGGACGTGCCAGCAAATCCGGTTCTAACCTGCGCAAGCTGAAGCTAATGACAGAAGCGAACAAGATTGTAGAAAAGATCAGCAGACCAGGAATGAACAAAATGCAGCGTCTCCGTGCCAGCTTTGATTACGTCAAGAAGCAGTACACCTACTATTGCTGGCGTGAATTCAGAAATACACAGGACTGGGAAAAGGATTTCGCTGAAGATATGTTTTTCCGCGGCGGACGAGGTGACTGTGTTTCCTATGCAGCAGCTTTCGCCTACCTTGCAAACGCTGTAGGAATGAAAAAAGTTTATGTAATCTGCTCCGGCGGTCACGGCTGGGCTGAAATTGGTGGAAAAGTCTATGATCCTGACTGGGCGCTTGTAAGCAGCGTGGATTCCTACTTTGCAATGTCCTACGATCTCAGTGGCGTGAACGGCCGCCCCATGTATCGTGGCAACCGCCTTTATGTAAAAAAGATCTGAGTATATTACCAAAAAAGGATTTGAAATCCGGCATTCAATATTGCCTCAGATTTCAAATCCTTTTTTGATTATAAAAATAGCTTCAAGAACCTTCTCTGTTTCCTATTCATTACTTCCAGTCCTGGATTTCAGGAAATCAAGCTCTTTCGCAGCTTCTTCATCCTCCGGATACATTCCGACATAAGACACAGCTTTCTCCTGCGCTGTGGAAAAATCCAGTTTCTTCTCATAAGCTACAATTTCATTAAATAACAAGCTCTGCATTTCATCATCGGAAGCAATGGTAATTCCGCTGCTGATATTTTCCAGGGCAGAATCATAGTTTCCTTCTGCCATATCGCACATTGCCAGTCCATTGTATCCCTGTGCGGCAGTCTGTGTCTGATTCCCGGACGTATCATCCAGCTTCTGATTGATATACTGCTGGTACATTGCCCGGGCATTTGCGTAATCTGACTGGGCGCCATAGACCATTCCAAGGACCAGAAGTGCCTCTGTACTTCCCTGATTGGAAGCATCTGTCAGCTCTTTCTGGGCATTGGTATAATCTCCCATATAGTAATAGATTCTTCCCCGGCTGCAAAGATCCTCTGCTCCCTTTGCCTCTGTAGACAAGACAGCCTCCAGATATCTGGTTCCATCCGCTTCCATGTCCTTATTCAGGTACGTCTCGTAAATCTGGATGGCCCGGTCATAGCTGGAATCTTCCCCATATGCCTGCTCAAAATCAGAGGCAGCTTCATCATAGCCATCCATTTCCAGGGCAACCTTTCCAGTAAGGAACCAGGCATCTGCATCCATCTCATAATTCTGGGCAAGCACCTGACAGTCTGCCATGGCATCATCCAGATACCCAGCCTGCAAACGTGCTGTAGCGCGATACAGATACAGGTCCCGGGCCATACTTTTACTTACTTTCTCCTCGCCAAGAGCACTGGTAAAAGCAGTAATGGCATCATCATAATTTCCCAGACGCAGCTGACAGATTCCAATCCCGCGGTAAGACACTGCAGGCTTCACACCATTATTCACAGAAGTAGTAAATTCATCCAGCGCATACTCATAGCTGCCCTGCTCCAGATCTTTCTCTGCTTCCGTAAAAATCTGCTGTTTTTCATTATCACAGCCAGCCAGAAGGGAAAGCCCCATGACCGCTGTCAATATTAATGCTGTTTTTCTGATTTTCATTCTCAACCAACGATCAGTCCTTCGGCTTCCATTACTTCCACAACACTGTCTACATACTGATGGCAAAGCTCATCTGTCTCGGCCTCCACCATAACACGGATCAACGGCTCTGTACCGCTCTCACGGACCAGAATACGTCCGGAATCGCCAAGTGCCTTTCCTGCTGCTTCGACTGCTTCAACCACCTTCGGGTTCTCACGCGCAGTCTTCTTATCTGCTACACGTACATTTCGAAGAACCTGCGGATAAACCTTCATCTCTTTGGCAAGATCACATAAAGTAGACTTCTTATCTACACATGCTTCCATGACCATAAGAGAAGTAAGGATACCATCACCTGTAGCTGCATAACGGCTGAAAATAATATGTCCGGACTGTTCTCCACCAATGCTGTAGTTATTTGCCATCATATTCTCGGCAACGTATTTGTCACCAACGGCAGTCTGCTCATAACGCATTCCTTCACGCTCCAGAGCTTTGTAAAGTCCCATATTGGACATCACTGTGGTAACAACAGTATTTCCATTCAGTTTCCCCTGCTCTTTCAGATACTTACCGCAGACATACATAATCTTGTCACCATCGATGATATTTCCACGATGATCAACTGCGATACAACGGTCAGCATCTCCATCATAGGCAAATCCAATGTCCAGGCCATTGTCTACCACATATTTCTGAAGGACTTCAATATGGGTGGAACCGCAGTTTGTATTGATGTTAGTTCCATCCGGCTGATTGTTGATCACATAAGTTTTCGCCTGAAGTGCCTCGAAAACACTTTTTGCAATTGCGGATGAGCTTCCGTTGGCACAGTCAAGTCCGACTTTTACATTTTTGAAATCACGGCTTGGAATGGAGATCAGGTATCCGATATAGCGGTTTCGTCCGGAAGCAAAATCAACAGTACGTCCAATGTCTTCTTTGCGTGCAAGAGGAAGCTCCTCGATCTCGCCATCGATGTAGGCCTCAATACGCTCCTCGATCTCAGCCTCAATCTTCTGTCCGTTTCCATTCAGAAGCTTGATTCCATTATCATAGAATGGGTTATGGCTTGCGGAAATCATAATACCGCAGTCAAAATCCTCTGTACGAACCGCAAAGGATACACTTGGAGTAGTGGTTACATGCAGAAGATAAGCATCTGCTCCGGAAGCGGTAAGTCCTGCAACAAGGGCATACTCAAACATATAGCTGCTTCGTCTGGTATCTTTTCCGATTACGATCTTCGCCTTATGGTCACGTCCATAATACCAGCCTACATAACGTCCTACTTTAAACGCATTATCAACTGTCAGCTGAACATTCGCCTCTCCACGAAATCCGTCTGTTCCAAAATATTTTCCCATATCTAATTATCCTCCTTGTTTATTACACCTGAAAGCATATAGGAATCATACATTCTTTTCCATATTTTCAGGCAAAACTGCAAACAATTACAATATACAGTATCCGATAATCTTATTTGTAAAGTCCGTTTGGATATACGCCAGCCTCGGTAAGCTCTTTAAAGGCTTTGATCACAACCTCTTTATCTTCTTGATAAGTTACACCAAACCAGGTATCCTTTGTCTCAAGCACATCTACCTGGGCAGTTCCCTTCTGGATCAATGCATCAATCATAACCGGAAGAAGATACTCTGCCTTGATATCACCAGCTTTTACATTCTGAAGAAACTCTACAAATCCATCATATAAAGTATCCATAAACGCAGGAGTCAGTCCCCACATGTTCATGGAAACAAGCTCGTTTAAGTCAAGTTTCTCTGCCGGCTGGCCATCTTCGCGGCTCTCAGCGCCATCTGCTGTTTTAAAAATATTGTGTGTCTCGGTAACACCTGTAAGCTTGCCGTCTGTAATGTGGCAAAGTCCTCTTGTAACACTTCCATTATCACTTAAGGTGTTTCCAAGACGGAAGCCTGCCATGCAAATATGCAGGACATCATCTGCCGGCTGCTCATGAACCAGATAATCATGTACTTTTACGTATGCTTCCTTTCCATAATAGTCATCTGCATTGATAACTGCAAACGGCTCTGTAAGGAACTCTCTTGCACAGATAACAGCATGACCGGTTCCCCATGGTTTGGTTCTGTCTGCCGGTTTCACAAAGCCTTCCGGAAGCTTCTCCATTTCCTGATATGCATACGCAACTTCTGCGATCTTCTCTACTCTTGCACCGATGGTGCTTTTAAATTCTTCTTCCAGATCCTTACGGATAATGAATACAATTTTATTGAAGCCAGCCTCCAGTGCGTCTCTAATGGAATAATCCATAATGATCTCACCGTTTGGTCCAACTGGTGCAAGCTGCTTGATTCCATTTCCAAATCTGCTTCCAACTCCGGCTGCCATAATTACAAGAGCTGTTTTTTTCATAGGTATATCCTCCCAATTTTCACATGATTGTTATTTTGCTACTGCCCATAGCCTGGTCAGCAACTTTTACACAAAAGCAGTAACTTTAAGTTTACTGTTCCTGCAGATTGCTCAATTTCGCTGCCTGGTCTGCTGCGATCAGGCTGTCGATGATTTCATCCAGATCTCCATTCAGAATGTTATCCAGTCTGTGAAGTGTAAGCTTGATACGATGATCTGTCACACGTCCCTGTGGGAAATTATAGGTTCTGATTTTCTCAGAACGGTCGCCTGTACCAATCTGGCTTCTTCTTGCTTCTGCCTCTGCATCATGCTGCTTGGCCAGCTCCATCTCATACAGACGGGAACGAAGAACCTTCAATGCCTTATCCTTATTCTTCAGCTGGGACTTCTCATCCTGACAGGAAATTACGATTCCTGTAGGAATATGGGTCAGTCGTACTGCGGAGTCTGTAGTATTGACGCACTGTCCACCATTTCCGGAAGCGCGGAATACGTCGAATTTACAATCATTCATATCCAGATGGAAATCAATCTCCTCAGCTTCCGGCATAATTGCAACCGTACAGGTGGATGTATGGATTCTTCCGCCGGATTCCGTCTCCGGAACCCTCTGTACCCGGTGTACGCCACTCTCATACTTCAGTCTGGAATAAGCTCCGGCACCGTTTATCATAAAGGTAACCTCTTTGAATCCGCCGATTCCATTCTCGTTTAAGCTCATCATCTCTGTTTTCCAGCGCCTGGATTCTGCATATTTTACATACATTCTGTAAATCTCAGCTGCAAAAAGAGCAGCCTCATCTCCACCGGCACCGGCACGGATTTCCACGATAACGTTCTTATTATCGTTAGGGTCCTTAGGCAGAAGAAGAATTTTCAGTTCATGCTCCAGCTCTTCCACGCGCTTCTTGGCATCGGAAAGCTCTTCCTTGAGCATTTCTCTCATATCCTCATCTTTCTCCTCTTCCAGCATGGAAAGGCTGTCCTGAATTGTTTCTTTATTTTTCTTATATTCCTTATAGGTATCCACAATTGGCTGCAGGTCGCTCTGTTCCTTCATAAGCTTCTGGAAACGATCTGGATTAGATGTTACATCTGGCTCCCCCAGCTCATTCAGAACTTCCTCGAAACGTATGAGCAAATCGTCCAACTTGTCAAACATGGTTTTCCTCCTGTTATGTTCTTCTCTTTACTTATATAAAACTATCGTCTGCCCAACACAACTCTGTCAAGTCCCGTCAGGTCTTTAACAATCTGTACATCAAAAAAGCCATTTTCCCGCATCAGACTCTTCACAGCTTCGCCCTGATCATATCCGATTTCAAACAGCATCCAGCCATTTTCCTTTAGGAAAGCCTTTCCCTCCGATACGATTTTTCTGTAAAAATACAGACCATCTTCATGGCCATCCAGTGCAAGTCTTGGATCGTGATCCCGCACTTCTTCCATAAGATTTTCAATCTCTGCACTTCTGATATAGGGGGGATTCGAAATAAGGATATCATACTGAGGCATATCTTTGCCAGTGTTTTGTTGAAAAAAAGCTGACGAAAACAAGTTGCTTTCCACGAAAACAGCTCTGTCTGACACTTCCAGGCTTACCGCATTCTTATCTGCCACCTGAAGAGCAAGTGGGGAAACATCAGCACCCACACCATATGCATCCCCGGTAAGTGCCAGAAGACTTAAAAGAATACACCCCGATCCGGTGCACATATCCAGAATCCCTGGTGTCTTTTTCCCTTTCATAACTTCCAGAGCCTTCTCCACCAATGTCTCCGTATCCTGCCTCGGAACCAGTACGTTTTGATTTACATAAAATTCAAATCCCATAAAATATGCCTGGTGGGTAATATGCTGTAATGGAACATGAGCTGCTCTTTTCCGGATCAGTTCCCGGTATCTGTCTGCTTTTTCCTCATCCATCCCGTCAGCTGAATGAGCGAAATAAAAGGCTCTGTTCATCCCGGTCACATACTCCAGAAGAAGCCAGGCATCAAGCCTGGCTTCCTGGATCTTATGCTGCTCCAGAACCTTGGTTCCTTCTTTTAATAATGTTTCCAGAGAAGTCATTGTGCAGCTCCCGTTTCCGGTACATTCCCGGTACGTTCTTCACTGTCCCCGCTTTCAGATTGCGCGGAAGCAGCGGAAAGATCACCGTTTTCTTTGTTCTCATATGGAATATCCAGATTGAATTCTGTCTTTAAATATGCTCTCCAGTCAAACACAGCCTCCACAGCCTTAATAGCAACCTCTGCCATATCAGCTGTAGGCTCCTTAGTAGTAAATTTCTGCATTGCCATACCTGGCTTGCTCATCATCAGGGCAAATTTGCTGTCAGTTCTTCCTGCCCACTGGATAATCTCAAATGAAATTCCGGATACAATAGGCACCATAAGGAGACGTCCAAAAAGACGCAGCCAATATGAAGGTACCAATACGAAAATAAAATGCAGGAAAATACTTACCAGCAT
The DNA here is from genome assembly GCF_040924365.1 of Ruminococcus sp. 1001136sp1_2201st1_G3_2201SCRN_220225. Lineage (NCBI taxonomy): Bacteria > Bacillati > Bacillota > Clostridia > Eubacteriales > Oscillospiraceae > Ruminococcus > Ruminococcus sp. 1001136sp1_2201st1_G3_2201SCRN_220225. The sequence continues at coordinate 84,254 of NZ_JBCOME010000005.1, forward strand.
AACCAGGAATAAAAAGCTTGTTCCACATCGCCTATGGAATCTGGAGCTTTCCAGTACATTCTCCACTGTCAATGGCTTGCCATTCTCCACACAGTTAATACATTTATGCTCTGCTCCATGATACATAAAGGTTCTCTGGATATCCTTCATTCTGGAAATCAAAAGCATATATCCCATAAATAAGCCCAGCTTCACAAATGCTTCCACAATAGTAACTATCACCTCGGAAGCACCTACCTTACGGCAAAGGCTTGCCAGCGCATAAGGCAGAAGCATAAATGCGGCAATAGAAACCACTATAGAAACAGCTACTGTCGCATAAAGTAAAACCTTAAATGCCCTGTCCTCTTTTTTCTTCTTAGCCTCCATTTCCTCCGGAGAAAGAGCTGCATTCTTCTTAGTCTCTTCCTCATCCTCCTCATCACCTGCAATCTCTGCTGAATACATCAGGCATTTAGTTCCTGTTACCAGAGAATCGATGAAGCTGACCATTCCGCGGATAACGGGCTTGCGCCAGATCTTTGCCTTGCCAAAGATACATTTGTAATCTTCAACCTTTACTTCAATTTCTTTATCAGGACGGCGCACTGCAATGGAATATTTGTCCTTATGACGCATCATAATGCCCTCCATTACAGCTTGTCCACCGATGTTAGATGGTTTCATTTTATCCTCCGTCTCATAAATTCAGTCAAATTACAAAGAAAGGTTGAGATTTCCCAACCTCAACCTTCTCATTCAGTAATATTCAAATTATTTATTCAGGCCATATCTCTCGTTGAACTTATTGATACGTCCGCGAGCCTGAGTAGCTTTCTGCTGTCCTGTATAGAACGGATGACATTTGGAGCAGATTTCTACGTGGATATCCTGCTTGGTAGATCCTGTTACAAAAGTATTACCGCAGTTGCAGGTTACAGTTGCCTGATAGTAATTCGGATGGATTCCTTCTCTCATGATTTTCACCTCTCTATATTTATTCTATTTTATTTGCGTTGAATCTGACGAATTCACACTTTACACAGCCTACTGATTATAGCATGGCGTTATGAGAAATGCAAGTTATTTATAAAAATTTCTAAAACTAATCCCAGATAATATTCTGCACGGTGTTTTTTGTGAACATTACAATTTCTGTTTTTTTACCATTTGCACAAATTCAGCATTATTTGCAGTACGTGCAAACATGTTCAGGATCTGTTCCACTGCCTCATCAGACTTCATTCCGTTAAGAGCCTTTCGCATAATATATACAGCTTCCTGCTCGTCTTTGCTCAGAAGCAGATCTTCTCGTCTGGTACCGGATTTCTGAATGTCGATGGCCGGAAAAACCCGTTTCTCCTGCAGCTTGCGGTCAAGAACAAGTTCCATATTGCCGGTTCCCTTGAATTCCTCGTAAATAACGTCATCCATTTTGCTTCCGGTGTCAACCAGTGCAGTGGCAAGAATGGTAAGGCTTCCTCCCTCACGCATATTACGTGCTGCACCAAAGAAGCGCTTCGGCATATGAAGTGCTCCCGGATCAAGACCTCCTGACAGAGTTCTTCCACTTGGGGGAACAACCAGGTTATAGGCTCTTGCCAGTCTGGTAATGGAATCCAGAAGGATCACAACATCCTGCTTATGTTCTACAAGGCGGCGTGCACGCTCTACAACCATCTCGGATACACGCTTATGATGCTCCGGAAGCTCATCAAATGTGGAATAAATAACTTCCACGTTCGGTCCCTGTATTGCTTCCCTGATATCGGTAACTTCCTCAGGACGTTCATCAATAAGAAGAATTATCAGATGCATATCCTTGTTATTCTTAAGAATAGATTTCGCAACATCCTTAAGCAAAGTAGTCTTACCTGCCTTAGGCGGGGAAACAATCATACCACGTTGTCCCTTTCCGATAGGGCTGATCAGATCTACGATACGCATGGCAGTAGTTCCGCCGGGACGCTCCATGATCAGACGTTCATCTGGGAAGATTGGGGTCATGTTTTCAAAATTGTATCTCTTCTGTCCCTCACTTGGATGGAAACCATTGATAGACGTTACATATAAAAGGGCACTGAATTTCTCCCCCTGTGTTTTAATACGGATATTTCCCTGAATAATATCTCCTGTCTTCAAATTAAATCTGCGGATCTGTGACGGGGAAACATAGATATCATTCTCTCCTGGAAGATAATTCTCACTTCGAATAAATCCAAAACCATCCGGCATAACCTCCAGGATTCCATTGGCCTTTTCGCCACTGTCAAGCTGGACCGTTTCAGCCGGAACATTGTAAGCGTTGCTTACTCCCTCTTCTGTACGGTTCTCACTGGCTGCGCCTGTACGGGGCTGCTCCGTTTCCTCAGGTCTTAATTCGGCTGGCGGAACCACTTCTACAGGTTTCGCTACAGGAGTGCGCTTCACGAAGTTCTCCGGTCTGTTTTCCCCATTATAACTGTTCTGGCGTCCTGCATTTTCATTTCTGCCATAATTATTGCTGCGGTACTCAGGATTACGCCGTATAACGGTACGGGATCTGGTTGGTGCTTCTCTTCTCTCCGGTGCAGAAACACTTCCCGAATTTTCTGTTTTTTCTGCTGCCACAGGCTCTGGTCTTGCAGGTATGGTATTCTCTTCTGCTGTTCCGGAAATAGTCTGCTCATTTTCTGCAGTCTGTTCTTTCCTGTCCTCTTCCAGCATACGTTCAATTAATTCAGGCTTTCTCATAGTAGAAATGCCCTTCAGTCCTCTGGCTTTTGCCAAGTCTTTCAGCGTAGCCAGGGATAATGATTCATACTTTTCTTTCATCAATCATCTACCTCTTCGACTAATACAATTCTAAAACACATTTCAATTTTGATTTAACGGGATACAAATGTCTGATTAGACAGAAGCTATATACTGAATTATAAAAACATCCTTCAAAAAACTTATTAAAGTTGATTCTAACACATTTCAGGCGCCGTGTCTACATCTATTCCAAATATATATTACTGTTCACTTAGGACCAGTGACCCCAATATATCTATCCCTGCCTGCAAGAAAGTGATAACCTTTGTTTTGTATTATACACACCTAAGGTTTTTCATTGCAAGAATTTTCTGTCGACACATATCCAGACTCTTCGACATAGTTACTGTTCACTCCGTGACCAGTAACACACTTCGCAATGCACAGAAAGACGAACCTTCTTGTGACAAGCACAAGAAGTAGCGTTTGCTGCGCAAACTTAATTCTCGGGTTTTCTGTGAACTTTGTTCACAAAAAACACCTCGCGGAATGTTACCAGTGAACAGCAACTCGACATATATAAGATTAAGGTTCTCCCGGTGACAAAAAGGTAAGTACCATCTGTCACTTACCTTTTTATAAAACACTATTTTCCCGCGCCTGTGGTATCCACAGTAAAACACCCGGAGATATTTCTCCGGGTGCCGGTCATCTTTAAAATCATTAGTTCCAGAACGCTCCATAAATCTTCTGAATCTTAGCGATCTGTGCATCTGTAATCTGATTCAATGCATTCTGAACAGCTGCATAAGTCTGTGGTCTGGTGTTCTTCAGGGAAGCATTGTTCAAGATGTAATCCTTAACAGATTCTGCAAAATATTCGGAAGCATTCTGTGTTACATAGGCTTTATTGAAGGCTGTAACATTTGCCTTCTCAGCTACAAAAATGCTCTGGAAGCTTGCTGTCTTATCTACATTTCCTGCGATGAATGCGAGGAAATGACCCAGCTCATGATAAACAGAATCATCGATCTGCTTCATTGTAATAGATCTTGATCTTGCATCAAAATATCCGGAATAGTTGACGGATGGATCAACAACAAGCTTAAATCCCAGCTGCTGATATGCTGCAATTACACGATTGTCCATCTTGCCTGCAACACTTGCTACATTTGCTTCGTATTTACTCTGGTTCTGTGAAGAGCTTGCTGCTGCAGTTGCCTGGGAAACGGAAGTACCAGAAGAAGTAGTGCTTACAGCGGTCTCATTGGCAATTGATACCTGCTGTGTAGTTGTTGTCTGAACAGTTGTTGTGATCTTGGATGTAACAACTTTCTTTTTGGATTTCTTGGTGTATTTCGCTGTTGCTTTGGTAACAACGGTTGTCTTGGTATCTACTGTTGTATTACCGGCTTTATTTGTTTTATTGGTTACTTTTGTTTTGGTTTTCAGTTTCTTGGTGTAGCTCTTCTTGGAAGCCTTTTTTAATTTAACAGTCTTCCTGATTGTCTTGGTACTGGAGGTAGTCTTCACAGTAGTCTTCGGCTGGGAAGCCAGTGGAGTTTCATCTTCTATGATGGAAGTCTCCATGATCGGATCTGTATAACTGGGGAATTCAGGTGTTTCTCCTGCTCCTGAGAATAATGAAACGCCGCCGATCACTGCTGCCAATGCTATAGCAGCACAACTGGAAACAACTTTTTTATTTGCGAGCCACTCTGTTAATTTCTTTCCTTTCATAAATAACACACCTTTCTTGAACCATAATGTAACTGACTTGCCGCTATCTGGAAACTATCAGTCCCATCAGTTTGTGGAAATAAAAAAACCGTTTATCAGATTAAATAAACGGTCGCCACAAACAGAAGAACCACGTCTCCTGTCATATTACATTACCTAATCAATATCAATGCGGCAACCGGCTGTCATAGTCCTGAGACCTTAGACCCTTGGCTTTGCGTCCCTGTCTTTCAACAGGTTTGCCTTTTATTCACTTCATATAATAAAGCAAACTGTCACTTTTGTCAACGGAATTTCCTTGTTAAAACTTACAAAAATCTGTCTAAAAAGTACGAAAGCAAAAAATCTGCAAAAATATCTGAGCTGATTGTAACGCATGATAATCATTCTCAAATATTTTCACAGATTCCTTTTCGATGTCTGGAGGACAGCAGACACGCATTACAGTTTGCGCGTAGACTCCCGCTCTATAAGAGTTCCGCCCAGTATTTGCCGTTTCACTACCTTTTTCCGGTTGATCAGATCAAACAAGGTACGGACGCTCTGAAGGGCAATTTCCACTCTTGGATATTTTAATGTTGTGATGGATGGATGATAATATTCCGCAATGTCCTGACCATCTGCTCCTGCCACACAATAATCCTCCGGTACTCTTTTGCCGCTGTCAATAACTGCTCTGCATGCTCCTACCGCCAAAGTATCTGAAATTGCATAAATGCAGGAAAACTCCACCCCCGATTTCAAAAGCTCACAGGTACAGTTATAACCATTCTCAATCGTATAAATTCTTTTACCTGGTTTTAAACGAATTATAAGCTTCTCATCGTACTCCAGTCCATTTTTCTCCAGTGACCTTTTATAGCCATTGAGATGGCATCTTCCAAGACCTTCATCTCCGGAAGTAATAAAGGCGATCCTTTTATGTCCGCAGCTGCACAGATAATCAACCATACTCTGGCTCTCAATCTCTGTATCAGTCGTCACAAGGGCACTTTTAGGATAAGTTCCTGTATCCTCCGGAACTGTTTTTCCGGAATCACTGATCACATACGGAACTCTCAGCATTCTCAGCCTTGACTCGTCATAATTATACATACCTCCAAGAAATATGATTCCTTTGACTTTTTTCTCTTTTTCCAGCTGAAGGGCAAGCTCAACTTCGTCTTCATCATCTGCTACATTCTGCAATACCAGGCAATATTTCCTGTCACGGGCTTCCCGCTCCAATACATGCAGCATAACACCCCAGTATGAGTTGCTGATTTCTTTTATTATAACTGCGATCGTATTGGAATCAGCCCTTTTCAGATTTTTCATCCTTTTCAATATGACAGGATGCTTTTCCAGGCATCTGAAGACCTGCCTTTTTCTCTGCTGTAAGCCTTTCTTCCTGAACCCCTACTTCATATTCCACAATTTCCGCAGCATTTTCACTTTCACTTACCGCAAAAAGCCGGTTCTTCACCAGACAACCCCAGGAAGGATTCTGCATTTGTATGATAAGAGGAGTTCCTGCAACATCTCCTAGGATCTCATTATACGGAATCAGATAGATACCTTTTCCAAGCTCCTGTTTCTCCAATACAGCAGGGGCATCATGCTGTGTATAGGTTCCGATAAGCAAAATATCCATGCTTTCTTCCATCTCCTTTGTTAATTCCTTTTACTGGAATTTCAGTTCATCTGACAATTCCACAACCATGTGTAATTCACCTGGTGACATCACCTTTTTTCCATGAATTACCACATTGTCAAAATAGAAGCCATGAGGTCTGCACACTTCATTTTTCATCTCAAAACCACGTATAATGGATACTGGAAAAGTGCCTTCTGTAATTTCAATATTTTTAAAGAAAATATCATTTACCATGCCTCTTTCCCTGTCTCGTGAATACTTGGAATCAAGAGTTTTAATATCAATAAATTTTTCCTGGGCATCTTCAATTCGGATGTTTTCATAAACAATATCATGTACATGGGCACGGTCAGCGTTATGAATTGTCAGTACTCCACCTGACTGATTGCCCTCATACTGGCAATGTACAACATCACAATTTCTGAAAACAACATCTGTAATTTCGTCACACCTGGTTTCATATCCGATTTCAAGTGTGTTTCCAAATTCTGCATTCCAGAACAGGCAATCCTCAACAAGGATATGTTTCACATCTGTGCAGCCTGACGGATCCTGGAATTCCACAGCCTTAATAGATATACAATCATCATTTGCCCTTATAAAGCAATTACGAAGCACTACATTCTCACATCCGACTATATCGACGCCATCTCCTGTGATCACTTTTCCCAGAACATTTACGTCTTCAATCAGAACATTTTTACATGCAACCGGAACAATATGCCAGGAACCACCATCCAGAAGTGTGATTCCGCGTATTTCAATGTTCTCACCCAATACAGGAACGATCAGCTGCTCTGCTCCATTTTCGTCCCATGCATGCCAGTTTCCTCCATACAGGATTCCATTTCCCAGAATACGGACTCTGTCTGCCATTCTGGAATAGATTCTTCCGCTTACAACTGCTCCGTACTCTATATAAACAGTTTCGTCAGAATTAAGCTGAAGGCATCCCACATTGTAGGCTTTTCCACTTTCAAATACATAAGTGGCATTCTCAGGCTTCGGTATGTATTTTCCAGGAAGAACATAAAGTGGTGACTCCAGTTTATCGTCCAGTTCAAGAGTAATTCTCTTTCCGGCAGGAAGGCTTATACTGATTTTGTTCCCCTCTTCTTCGAACGGTATCTGTGCTGCTGCAGGACGGATAACAGCCTTCTGAAATGGTTCGTTTACTGTAACTTCTACCTCTGCCTTTTCATTTTCATCCAAGAAAGAAACAAAATCAAAAAATTCCGTATGATATACTCGCTGTTCCTTTCCGTTTATCTTAACCTGATACAGCTCTGATACCGGAATATCTTCCACTGATTTCAGTTCATACAGTGGTTTCTCGCTTATCTTTCGCGGTACAAATTCCTGTTTTTTCATCATTATGTTTCTCCTTTATATTTCATTTATTTTTAAAATTCATAATTATGTTTACAAACATTACTATACAATGTTTTTCTTTTTTAGTAAAGTGTTTTATTTAACAAGATACTTTGCTTTTTTTTATGCATTTTGTATAAGTCCCTCTGTTTTTTCAATTACTGTTTGACTTATTTGTTTGATATATATATACTATAGGTTACTAAACAACCTTATTTTGAAAGGAAACATTATGGAAAAAATTCCTGCATATAAGAAATGTTATAACAAATTAAAATCCGATATAGATAATAACGTTTATCCCATAGGTTCCTATCTTCCCACAGAAGATGAGCTTGGAAAAATGTTTTCGGTAAGCCGTACGACGGTCCGGCATGCTATTGACCTTCTGGTTAAAGACAAACGCATAAAGGTAAAGCAGGGTGCCGGCACACAGGTGATCAATCCCAAAGAACGGGAGCTTACCAACTTCTCAAAATTTCATAACGTAATAGACATAAACACTCTGTTTCCAGATAATGCCGCCCTGGCCATCAGCGGAACCTGGATTGACCGTATTCCTGCAAACAGCCAGGTCGCCAGTGCGTTGGACCTTAATGAAGGAACAGAAGTCTTCCGCCTTCAAAGAGTGGTTTCCTCCAATGAACAGCCTGTGATAATCCAGACAAATTATATCCGCATTGATTTTTTCCCGGATTTAGATACCTACCGCGAACAGCTTGTAGATCTCTATTACTTTATTCAGAAGCACTACGGAATTAAATTTGAAACTGGCGAAGAACACATCAACATCAGCTCAGCTGATTTCCTTGATGCACAGATTCTCAACATTGAACCGGGATCTCCTATTTTTTTCAACACCAGAACAGCACACTGTTCCCTGGGTCCTATGGAATACCTGGAAGCCAGGATCCGTCCTGATCTATGCCATTTCGTGGTTCGTATGAAGGAACCACCAGCATGGTACGATCTTCCCGAATTTCAAAAATCCCTGGAACGTGTTTGAAAATGAATGATCAACTTATAAAAAGGAGCGGCGCTATGTCTAAACGCATTTCGGCCCTTCTGCTTTGCTTATTTCTATTTTGCCTGCTAATAGTTTTCCCAGCTGCAGGCTGCGGTCAGAACAGCAGCTCCGGTTCCGGCGAAGAACCGCCTGTTTTTTCCCCGCTGAAGGTTCTGGTTCCGGAAGCCCCCGGGACAGACACCATAGGATATTCACCTCTGATACTGGATATTTCCAACATCAGTCAGGGATATCTGACTGCTGTCAGTGACAGCAATGGTACCACCAAAAACATCCAGCTTTCCGCGGATGACGGCGTTGTTTATTCTTATTTTGTAAGCTCCGGCGAAAGTGCTGTCATTCCGTTTACCAGTGGAAGCGGCACCTACCAGATATCCTGTTACGAGCAGGTAAATGGCAGCCAGTATGCCGCACTTTTTGCTCAGGCCCTGGAGGTTTCCCTGGAAAATGAATTTCTTCCGTTTTTGTATCCGAACCAGTATGTAAATTTCACCCCGGACTCAGAAGCCTGCAAGCTGGCTCTTTCTCTTCTGGCAGAGGATGCCACAGAACAGGAAAGCATTGACACCGTTTTCCAGTATGTAACCCAGCACGTCACCTACGACGAGGACAAAGCAGCTACCGTTGAGACCGGCTATCTTCCTGATATAGACGAAACCCTCTCTACCGGAAAGGGAATCTGTTTTGATTATGCTGCCCTGATGACGGCAATGCTGCGAAGCCGGGATATTCCCTGTAAGCTTCAGATCGGATATGCAGGTGACATCAAGCATGCCTGGATTGATGTTTACATACGTGGAAAAGGGTGGGTGGAACAGGCAATTACCTATGACGGGGAGAAATGGAACCGCATGGATCCAACCTTTACCGCCAACAGTGAAGATGAAGAGCTTATCAATTCCTATATCGGTGACAGCGCAAATTATACGCTGCAGTTTACCCGATAGCACAACGAAAAACGCCTTGCAGGTTCATGGATTTTTTCAGGATCTGCCTGATGTTTTTTCAGAGAGGACTTTATATGATTACCAAATTAAACAATCGGGAGCTGTTTCAATTCTGTGAACAGTTTTCCATCATATTACGTTCCGGAATGTCCGCCATTGAGGGACTTGCCATCTTAAATGACGACAGCCAGACAGAACGGGGCAAAGAAATTTTGACCTTTCTTTATAAAGACATGGAGGAATCCGGCTCTCTGGCGCACGCCATGGAACAATCCGGTGCTTTTCCTGCTTCTGCTGCTGCCTATGTACGCACCGGCGAAGAGACCGGCTGTCTGGATGAGGTTATGAAGGGTCTGTCTGCTTTCTATACGAAGGAGATTCAGATCACAGACCAGATCCAGAGTGCAGTCGCCTATCCCCTTGTTATGCTGGGCATGATGACTGCGGTTATTGTAATTCTTCTTGTAAAGGTTCTCCCGGTTTTCCGCCAGGTTTTCCGCCAGCTTGGACTGGAAATGAGCGGAATCTCCGGTGCCCTTCTTGGAATCGGCGAAACACTTAGCCGCTATTCTACTGCCTTCCTTGTTCTTTTGGCCGCGATGATCGGCTTTATCCTTTTCCTGGTTCTTCACCCAAAGGGGCAGGAACTGATCCGCAAAATCGTCTGCCGTTTTCCAGGCATGAAGGAAATTCCGGTAAATCTGGATTACAGTCGTCTTTGCCAATGTATTTCCCTGGGAATCCGAAGCGGACTTTCCCCTGAGCTTTGTGTGGAACTGGCAGGCGCTGTTGTCTCCCAGACTGAGACCAGGGAAAAGCTTGCTTCCATTCAGAAGCAGCTCGCGGAAGGATATGGATTTACAGAAGCCATCACGGAATCCGGACTTTTTAAGGCTATGGAGCTTCGTCTGATCTCCCTTGGTTTTCAGGCTGGTGCATCTGACGAAGTAATGGAAAAACTGGCTGAGCAGTATGAAGAGAAATCCACAGACTCTGTTTCCCATATTGTGTCAATTTTGGAGCCTACTATTGTGATCGTCCTTTCAATTCTTGTAGGACTGGTCCTTCTTTCTGTTATGATGCCGCTGCTGGGACTGTTATCTGAAATGATCGCATAACAGCTGTAAGGGAGAGTGAAAATGGATATATTTGAAACCAGACTCATTCGTATCAGGCGGATTTTCCGCTTTATTGTTCCAATCCTGTTCGCTGCAGTCCTCTGCCTGATCTTCTATCTTGGAATTGCACGTACACAGACTGATTCCCTGGAAAAAGAACAGGTTACTTTAACGCAGGCGCTTGAAGGAGGTGCCATCCGCACCTACGCCCTCACAGGCCAATACCCTCAGAGCCTGGATGAATTGCTTTCGGATTACCATATTACCTATGATTCTGAGAAATTTGTGGTAGAATATGTTCCAAACGGATCCAATCTTCTGCCATCGATCAGCGTACTTCCGGTAAATGCCAGAAAAGGAGGTGCCAGATGAATTCCAGATTTACCCGGAAGAACCACAGCATTGATTCACTGGCAGCTTTGCTGCTTTTTGCAATGTATGTGCTGTTTCTTCTATTTCTGATGCTTTTTGGTGCCGGGAACTATCAGGCCTCTGTAAAAAGCCTGGACACTAATAACAACCTTTATACGGCAGCCTCTTACATCACTACCAAGTTTCGTCAGCACGATATTCCCGGAATGACCTCCCGTACAGAGCTTCAGGGAACACAGGTTCTTTGCTTTCAGGAAGCTATTGAGGGGAAAGATTACTGCACTTACATTTATTTTGATGGCAGTCATTTAAAAGAGCTTTTTACAGCATCGGATTCCCAGGCCGATCTTTCTATGGGGACCAACCTCGCACAGCTTCAGGATTTCCAGATTGACGCTTTAGAAAACACTTTTTACAGAATCACATTAACGGACACAGATGGACATTGTTCCAGTTTTCTGCTTCATCCAGGGGTTCCTGCCTGATTCGCAGGCTCCTGAATTTGGGGCTGGTCACTTCTGAATGATGTGCTGAAAGGAAGTTTTTATGAAAAAAATCACTACCCATTCCAAATCCGGGCTTTTTCTTATGGAAATGATATTTGTCCTTCTTTTTCTGGGACTGACCTGCGGTGTCTGCGTAAGACTGTTTGCGGCTTCCTACATGGCAAGGGTACATGCCCGGGAGGACTCTCATATCCAGGAGCTTATCACCAGTACCGGTGAAATTCTGGAAGGAACTGACGGCACTGTCCAAAATTTTCTGGCACTGATGCCAGATGGAGTTGCAGATCAGGACAGTATTTGCTATTATTTTGACAGGCACTGGCAGAATACGTCTGAGGAAAACGCATTTTATAAAATGAGGCTTGTCTGCTCTGCTTCTGACAAGGTCAAAGAAGTTCAGATCACTTTTGTAAAACTCCAGAATGCAAATGAGGAACCCAGTCTTTATGCACAGACAATTCGCTTTCCAGTTTTTTCCACAAAGGAGGGAGCAGATTCATGAAAGAAAAGAATCATCTTTTTTCCGCAACTGGAATTCCTTCCCTTTTTCTAATCTTTGGAGTTCTTATGCTGGTGATCCTGTCCTTGCTGGGCTATGGTACTTCCAGGCAGGATCTGTGCGCCAGCAGCCTTTCCCTGGAGCAGACCTCAGCTTATTATAATGCCTGCAGTGAGGCAGCTGATTTTTACTCAGAGCTGGTTCAGACATTGGAAGGATTTCAGGAGCAGGCAAAAACAGAGACTGCATATTACCAGCTCGTCTCCGATTATCTGAACTCACAGGAGAATGTAGAATGGAATTCAGAGGAACATACTGCTGAATATGTAAAAGCATTTTCCGACACCCAGAGTCTGGCTGTGAAAATTGCTGTATTCTGGACTGACTGTACAGCTGATTCCACTGCCTCTAATAACGTTGCTTCTGATACCGCTGCCTCTGATACCATTGTTTCTGATACCATTGCCTCTGATACCATTACCTCTGACTGTACTGTAACAAATAATGTAGGACTGGACGTAACCAGCAGCAATATCGCCGGGATCCTCTCCTGGAATACGGTTGTAACTGCAGACTGGAATCCGGACAACAGCCAGTCTGTCTACAAAGGAGAATAATTTTATGGAAGAAAAAGTAAAGGCTTTTCTGGAGCTTGCCACTCAGAAAAAAGCCTCTGATATATTTATTATTGCCGGTCGTCCCCTTTCTGTAAAAATTGACGGAAAGCTCTGTACGCTGGATGGTTTTGAAGAACGGCTCATGCCTCCGGAGACAGATGAATTTATCCGGATCATTTACAAGCTTGCTCACGACCGGAATATAGAGCCTATGCTGGAAACCGGTGACGATGACTTTTCCATGGCTATCCCTGGTCTCTCAAGATTTCGTGTAAATACATACCGGCAGCGTGGTTCTCTTGCCGCTGTCATCCGTATTATTGCATTTAATCTTCCTGATCCGCAGGATCTGCACATTCCTCCAGCTGTTATGGAAGCAGCTGATCTTACCAAGGGAATGGTTCTGATCACAGGTCCTGCCGGAAGCGGAAAATCCACCACCATGGCTTGTATCATCGACAAGATCAATCACAGCCGTGAAGGACATATCATCACACTGGAAGACCCTTTGGAATACCTGCACAGACATGACAAATGCATTGTCAGCCAGCGAGAGATCTGTACGGATACTGCCAATTATCTGGTTTCCCTGCGTGCCACCCTGCGTCAGAGCCCGGATGTGATCCTGCTTGGAGAAATGCGTGACCACGAGACTATCCAGACTGCCATGACTGCTGCTGAGACCGGACATCTGATTCTTTCCAGCCTTCATACTACCGGAGCTGCCAATACCATCAGCCGTATTATGGATGTTTTCGAGCCCAGCCAGCAGCATCAGATTGCTATTCAGCTTTCCATGGTTCTGCAGACTGTCATTTCCCAACAGCTGGTGCCGGATGTGAATGGACACAATATTCCGGTTTTTGAGATTATGAGGCTTACCCCTGCCATCCGAAATATGATCCGCGACAACAAGATTTATCAGATTGATGGTGTGATTGCCTCTTCCTCCCAGGCAGACATGAAATCCATGGATAACAGCCTGCTGGAGCTTTATCGAAACCGCCAGATCACAAAAGAAACTGCACTTAAATATTCATCTAATCCAGAAATGTTAAAACGGAAGCTCATGTAATGGGCTTCCGTTTTTTAAAGCGTGTCTGAAAAAGGCTTTCTGCAAGATGTGCGTCACAATTCGGGCAAAATATACCGCAAAGTGGGGCGTATAGATTGCGGGAATGCTTTTTCAAACACGCTCTAGTATCTAAATATTCTGTCACATAAAAGCCATCATAGTTTTTACTATAAACTGTCTTCTATTTCACAATGCTTTACTGCAGATTCTGTTTCTTCTCTGTAATTGATTTCCTACTTTCTTGTAACAGCCGCCGATGCTTTATACTTTCCCTTTACAACACCATTTGGCTCTTTTACATAAGCACGCACATAATAACGGTACTTCTTTCCTTTTTTCACCTTCGTATCTGTCCAGGTGGAAGTTTTTCCCTTCTTAATAGTAGCCGCCAGCTTATATTTTCCGCTTCCGGTCTTCTTGTAAATGTAATAGCCATCACACTTCTTCTGTGCCTTCCACTTTAATTTCAGACCTTTCTTCGTATTGGAAACCGACGAGACCGTCTGCCTGGAGGGTGCTGATTTATACTTTCCACTGGACTTGTAACTGCTTGCCACTGTTTTCTTGTTCACAGTACAATACGCCCTTACTGTATACTCGTAAATGGTAGCTGATTTTATCTTTGTATCTTTGTAGGATGTAGTGGCTGCTTTCTTTATGTTTGCAAGCTTCGTCCATTTTCCTGAAGCCGTTTTTCTGTAAACCACATAGCCTGCTGCACCGGAAATCTCATTCCAGTTTACTGTATTGTAAAGTCCGGAAGAAACCTTCACCGACACAGACGGAGTGGCAAGCACGGTCTTCGCAGCAGTTTCCGCAGTATAATCGGAATATTTTGCAGTACCGTTTACCATACTGTACGCACGAATCTTGTATATATACGTAATTCCCGGCTGAACCTTTGTATCTGTCCAGGCGGTATCTGACCAAGAGGCTGTCTTCACCTTCTGATACTCTCCATCGGAGGTTCTTCTATAGATCTGATATCCGGAAACTCCATCTGCTTTACTCCAGGTCAGACTAATCTGATTATAGGCTCTGGCTGCTGCCTGGAACGAAGCGGGTCTGGTTACATTCACTGCGTTGCTCAATGTTCTTGTGTGAGCTTTTATTCTTACACAGGCACTTGGACTTGTTTTGAAAAAATCACTCCAGCCATTTTTTTCATGGTAACAGAAGCTCTGATTCTCCTCCAGACCTGCCTGAAATTCTACCCAGTCATAGGCACTGTTGGTCTCGCACAGGTATTCCACCGTATCTGAACCGATATTGGTGATCACTACCGAATAAAGAGTTCCATTCATCAGATTTACCTCTGGCACTTCCACTGTGGAAATACCGGCATGTTCCTGATAAAAAGTAACCGGATTGGCATAGGCCGGAGTTCCGCTTACCGGATTGCTCTTATCCTTCAGATTTGTATAAATCTGAATGCTGTAGCTTCCTCCGTCAGTGTAAGTAGCCAGAACCACTTCTCCAAGGGCTTCTCCATTCCCATTTCCGGCTTTCGCCTGAAAAACATTGGCAATGGAGGAAATCCCACTGCTGCCGGAAGGATACAGCTTCAGCTTGCTCAGTGCACTGGAACCGTCATAGAAATAGTTGTTCCGGTACTTCGGACTGGTGGTGGCTTCTGCTGCTACAATATTGTAATTACATTTATTCTCATAGGAAATATAAAAATAACCGGCTTCTCCCCAGTCATCTCCCCAGCTGTTTCTGGCAATCCATGCCCCGTTTGAAGTAACATTGCTGGCAGAATTGAAATTTTCCCTGGAATAATTGTCATCCCAGCCAATCAGGGTTACTGCATGATTCACGCCTGCACTTCCCGGGTAGCTGTATGCATACGTATACGGATTATAATAGGTATCATACATTCCAAAGGACATGGAAACAGATCCATATTCTGATATCAGACTTTTAATGTTATTTACAGAATAAGAGGAAAACGCCGCATTTTCCAGATATGCTGTGGTCTGGTATGCCATTTGGGAGGACGGCACCTTGTCAGAGTCCAGGGTATGATCTGCATTTGTCTCATAAGGAATCTGTGACTCCAGTGCCATACCACTCCACGTACTCAGAAAAATAGCAGCAAGAGTCTGATTGCCTCCCTCTCTGTAGGAATGAAGAACCTCGTTTTTGTCATTAGCTGTATTTCCAAGAGGATCGTTCATTCGGTGGGCAAAGAAATATGCCAGATGTTCTTCTGACAGATCAAACAGCCCAGCTCCTGCCTGCAAAAATGAGATTTCCAGGTTGGCAGCCAATGTGTATGCCCAGCACATATTAGAAGGCTTTTGATTTCTCACCGGGATGGAAAGACTGCTTCGGGGATCGTATTTCGCAGGATAAGACGCAGCTCTGGCAGCACCTACGCTTCCTGTATCACCGTTTCCATTGCCAGCTGGCGGGTCTACATAGCTTAAGGGCTGCAGCTCACGGATCGGCTCCAGCTGAGCCTCAATCTCCGCATCGGTCAGATCGTCTTCATTTTTCTCTTCTTCGGCAGAATCCGGATCCATGCTGCCAAAGCCAAAATCTTGTTCCTGAAGTTCATCAGTACCACCATCTGAGAAACCGTCTGACAGGTCTTCCGATTGGGAGGGATTTCCATCTGTCATGCCTGTGAAGCTGGCATTGCCTGACTGACCGGCATCGTCTTCCGTACTTCCATTGCCAGCCTGGCTGTCATCGCCTTCTGCACTTCCATTGCCAGCCTGACTGTCACCGTCTTCTACACTTCCATTGCTAGCCTGGCTGTCATCAGCTAAAGTGCTTCCGCTCCCTGACTGATCATCACCTGCTGAAAAATCATCCTGCACATAAAACTCCTCCGCAGTCATCGCATCCGACGACACAGCTGATGCAGCGTCTCCTGCGCTTTCCATTTCCACACTTTCCGTCCAGACCATACTCTGCCCGGCAATATCTGCTGCCTGAATAGGCAAGCCTGTAAAAATCAGGGACTGGGCAAGTAACAGACTTACAGCTGCTTTTTTCAATAATTTCTTATATTTCATATTTACTCCTGTCGTTCTGAGCTTCCTGTTCCGGAGTATTTTTCACACAGGCTCCAGAGCGTATTAAAAAATCACCAGAACAGAATTTTCGTTCAAACAGATATTTTTCACTTATTTATGATTTTTTAGATATTTTTCCAGAAAATGTATTAATTTCTCCATTTCTTCCTGAGTCCCTACCGTGATCCGCAAATGATTGTCAATCCTCGGCTTCGGGAAGTATCTTACATAAATATGCTCCTGACGAAGGGCCTCAAAAATTTCTTTGGCCGGACAGCTTTTGTGAGAAGCAAAGATAAAGTTGGTCTTAGAATCCGGGAATGTGAAACCAAGGGCAGCCAGTTCTTTCTTCGCCCATTCTCTGGTAGCAATAATCTTCTCACAGGTTTCTGTAAAATATGCCTTATCCTGGATAGCTGCCACACCGGTTGCAAGAGTGGTACGATCCATAGTGTAGGAATTGAAGGAATATTTTACATCGTTCAGAAAACTGATCAGCTGTGGATGGCCGCACGCAAAGCCGATACGCATTCCAGCCATGGAACGGGATTTGGAGAAGGTCTGAACTACCAGGAGATTGTCATATTTCTCTATAAGCTCCAGTGCTGATTTCGCTCCGAAATCTACATATGCTTCATCTACGATCACAATGACGTCCCGGTTGTGTAAGAGAATCTCCTCGATGTCACCGAGGGGCAGCTCCACTCCTGTAGGTGCATTGGGGTTCGGAAAAATAATTCCACCGTTTTCTCCGAAGTAATCTTCTTTGCGGATACAGAAGTTCTCATCGAGAGCTTTACATTCATATGGGATTCTGAAAAGATCCGCCCATACGTCATAGAAAGAATAGGTGATATCTGGAAAAAGGATCGGTTTATCTGAGTTAAAGAAGGTGAGGAAGCTCATGGCAAGTACATCATCTGAGCCAACACCTACAAAAACCTGCTCGTCTTTCAGTCCATAGTTCCGGGCAATTGCATGTACCAGATCGCCAGCTGTAGGATCCGGATAAAGGCGGAGGGTATCTGGCTGAATCCCGTGTAATGCTTTCTCCACGCCTGGTGCAGGGGGATATGGGTTCTCGTTTGTGTTCAGCTTGATCATGTCCGGCTGATTGGGCTGCTCGCCGGGTGTATAAGGTACTACTTTACGAATGTTTGCTTCCCATGTATTCATTTCGGTCCATCCTCGCTTCTTCGTATTTTTATTATAATTTCTTTTTGAAAAAATCTGTAGTATGCATGTTTCTGCATAGTTATTAGTATTTTACTTTTTTCCTTGGAGTTTGTCAAATTAGGTATCTTTGTCTTCGGGATTGCAAGCGATGTTA